>CALFDL010000043.1 GCA_937950415.1 uncultured Collinsella sp.
CTTCCCCGCTCGACCACGCCGTCGATGCAGATGGACATGCCGGTGCGAACGGCGACCAAGTCGCCAGGCTCAAGCTCGGTGGCGGCAACGCTCACCTCGGTGTCGCCGACCACTTTTTGCGCCTTGTCGGGAACGTCGAGCAGCGAGTTAATGAGCTCGTTTTCGCTCATGGCACGCGTGTAGTCCTCGAGCAACTCGCCCACGTTGAGTAGGAACATCGTCTGGCCCGCGGTATTGACGTCGCGCTTAACAAACGAGATGCCAATAGCCGAGGCGTCGAGCACGGGGACGGTCAGGCGCGGTTGCGCGAGCTCGTGGAGAGCGGCGCGCAAAAAGGTCATGTAACCGGCCACGACAAAGATGGCACGCAGCGGCGTAGGTAGGAACCAGCGGCGCGCGTAGTGGGCGCCGATAAGTGTGGCAAGATCCATGACGAGCTTGTGCTTGCGTGGCTCAAGCTGCATCACGTAACCCGTCTTTGCGTCGGCAATGGCCTGGGCATCGAGCGCACCCAAGGCGTCGAGCACGCCCGCACGACACTGCTCATCATATTCGAGCGCCATCTGGCCGATACGGCCATAAACGCGCACCTTGTGCACGCCGTCGATATCGCCGCTGAGCTTAAGAAGTGCATCGAGATCGCTCTCTGGCACAGGACCCGCCAATTGAAGACGGGTCCTGCCGGGGATCTCGTTAATAATCGAGAATCTCATAGTTTGTGCCTAGGAGCGTTACACGGCTGCCTCGTCAGCAGCGGCCTCGCTCTGGGTGATGTAGGCAGCCTCGGCAACCATGTCGTCGACATTGGCCTTGGCCTGCTCGACCATGTCCTGGTAGCAGTTCTTGACGCGCATACCGCACGCGATGCCCTGCACGCAGGCGTTCTTTACCGGGGCGCTGGTGAGCAGCTTGATGCCGGCCGTACCAAGCAGAAAACCGCCACCGACAAGCAGGGTGTTAAACGTCGACTTCTTCATGTTGCTTCTCCCTTTTGCCGCACAAGCGCGGCATGGTGCCTTAGCACCCGAGTTCATTAGTTTGCTCGAGCACACTTTTGAGACTAGTTTAGTATAACTATTTGGTCAACTATGGCTAACTTTTTGAAAACATGCGGTCCAGACCGCCCGGTACTCGGCGGTTCACCCACCACGACGCAAATCCGCACTCCCACGGGTATCCGCCCCCGCCCTTGCCACAGTCCTACAGCTGCCAGTCCGCCGACTCCTTTTGCAGCGCAACCATGCGGGCGAATTCTCCGCCTGCTGCCTTGAGCTGCGCCGGAGTGCCCTGTTCGGCAACCACTCCATCCTTGAGCACAACGATTTTGTCGGCATTTTCCACCGTACGCATACGGTGGGCAATAACGATAACCGTCTTACCTGCAAGCAGACGGGAGAGCGCCTGCTGCACCACGGTCTCGTTCTCCACATCCAAGCTTGCCGTCGCCTCGTCCAACAGCACGATGGGCGCGTCCTTAAGCAGCGCACGAGCGATGGAGATGCGCTGGCGCTCGCCGCCGGAGAGCTTGGAGCCGTTCTCGCCGATCATGGTGTCGTAGCCCTGCGGCATACGACTCACGAACTCATCGCAGTTGGCGGCATGTGCGGCAGCCAAGACTTCCTCATCGGTGGCGTCACGACGCCCGAGGCGGATGTTTCCCATCACTGTGTCGTCAAAGAGCAGTACGTCTTGGAACACAATGGCGTAGTCGCGCAGGAGTACCTCGGGATCGACGCTCGCAACATCCACGCCACCCACGGTAACCTTGCCCGCGGTGGCATCCCAAAAGCGTGCGGCCAGGCGGCTCACCGTAGACTTACCGGAACCCGAAGGACCGACCAGCGCCGTAACTTCGCCTTCCTTGGCGGTAAAGCTCACATCGGTAAGAACTTTCTCGCCGGCGCGCCCGTCCTCGCCCGCACCATAGCCAAATGCCACGTGATCGAACACCACATCGTGGCCCGCGGGCTCAAATTTCTCGCTGCCCCGCGCCACAGGCTCTTCCATGATGGAACGCATGCGCTTGGCAGACGACTCGGCGACGAACAGCTCGGACATTAACATTAACGCCTGGTCAAACGGCGCATAGATACGGCTCACCATAAGCAGGAAGGCAAACATCACCAAAAAGTCGACCTGCCCGGAGGCGACCATCGCAGCACCCGTGACCAGCGTAGTGGCAATGCCCAGACGCAGGATGGCAAAGGCGGAGTTGACCAAAAGCCCGTTAGCGAGCTCGCCCTTGGTGGTCTCGCGCTCCTCGGCATCGATCACAACGTTGAGTCCCTCAAGATAATGGGCCTCTTGGTTGGTGGCGCGGATCTCGCGAACGCAGTCGAGCGTCTCTTGAATCGCCTCGGTAACCTTGACCTTCTCGGCGCGCACGCGATCGAACACCGGAGTCATGGGGCCGCGTGTTAGATACAGCACGGCAAAGGCCACGGGAACGCTCCAAAACGCCGCGATCGCCAGCTGCCAGCAAAAGAACAGCGACGCCACGAACACAATGGCGCTTGCGATGATGGCACCCCAAAGCTCTCCCAGCACGTGGCTGTAGGCGTGCTCCATGGCCTGGACGTCACCCATGATGGTCTCGGTTAAATCGGCCAGATCACGACGACCAAAAAACGACAGCGGCAGTTTGCGCAAGCGCTCGGCAATCTCCATACGCTGCTTGCCGCACTCCTCGTAAAAGATGCAGTAGGTGTAGTAATACTGCTGCCAGTTAGAAGCGAAGAGCAACACAAAAAAGACCAGGAGGCCGCCCACGATCGGCAGGGCATCCGGCAGGTCAGCCCCGCTGGCGAGGTGTTCGACAAAACCGGCCATAACCAGGAATAAAAAGCCCATGCCGGCCATGGTAATAAGATTGGTGAGCGTGGTCCAGAAAATGCCGCGTTTTACGCCGGCGACGCCTTTATCGGATAGGAAATACTTCTTTTGGAATGAGGCGAACATTTAGGCCTCGCCTCCCTTCGTGACGGCGGCATCCGCGGTCGCTGCAGTGATTTTCCAGCTCGCGGCCTGTTCGTATTCGGCCCACATCTTGGCATACAGGCCATTTTGGGACAGCAACTCGGCATGGGTACCCGACTCCTGCACGCTGCCCTGGTTGAGCACCACGATTTGGTCTGCGCCCACCACGGTCGAAAGCCGGTGCGCAATCATAATGACCGTGCGACCCGCCGCCAGCTTGCTAAAGGCGCGCTGAATGAGCGCCTCGTTCTCGGGATCGGCAAACGCCGTGGCCTCATCGAGCACCACGATAGGCGCGTCTTTAAGGATCGCGCGGGCGAGGGCCACGCGCTGGACCTCGCCGCCCGAAAGATATGCTCCGCCGGCACCGAGCATGGTATTGATGCCCTGCGGGAGCTTGGCCACAATGTCGTCGCACTGAGCTGCGGAGAGGGCCGCACGCACTTCGTCGTCAGTGGCCGTAGGCTTGGAGGCGCGCACGTTATCGGCAAGTGTTTGCCGGAACAGCTGGTTGGTCTGGAACACGAAGGCGACCTGGTCCATAAGCTCGTGCGGATCCATATCGCGAACGTCCACACCGCCTACGAGCACTCGACCCGAGGAAACATCCCAAAAACGCGGGATCAGGCTTGCGCAGGTTGACTTACCGCCACCCGAGGGACCCACCAGGGCGAGGGTGCTACCAGCGGAAACGCTAAAACTCACATGGCTGACAGCAGGTGCTTCGGCACCCTCGTACGTAAAGCTCACGTCCTCAAATCGCACGTCGCCGCCGGCAGGGTGCTTGGGTTGGGCGGGCACGGAGAGCTGCTTGGAATCCATGACGCTTCGAATGCGAGCCAGCGAATCAGCACTCATCTGAGAGGCCTCGCCCACAAACATGAGCTTGGTCATGGCCGTCGGCACCACGGCCGAAAATATCGCGTAAAACGTGAAGTTGACCATAAAATGCGCGAAGTCCGTCTCACCCGGTGCCAACAGCAACGCCACGGGCAACAGGAATGCCACAAGACCATTGAGCGCGGTAAGGTTGAGTACCTGCGGACCTCGGCAGAACGTGCCCGAATAGTTTTGTGCCATGTCGGCGTATTCGGCGATCGCATCGTGGAAGGCCTTAAAGGAGTAGACCGTCTGCTGAAACACCTTGACCACGGGGATGCCGCGTACGTATTCGGTGCCGGTCTTGTTCATCTTGACCAGCGCTCCCATGTAGGCCTTCATAAACTCGCCGCCCTTGCCGCCCATCATGGTGGCCATGGCGCCAAACGAAACGACGACCGAGATAAGGCATGCCGCCCCCAAGCGCCAATCGAGGGCGAAAAGCAGCACGAGCAAGCCTGCGACCATGGCAGTGGCGCCGGCGATATCGGGCAGCATGTGCGCGAGCAGGGTCTCGGTGGAGGCGGCGCATCCGTCTACAATACGGCGCAGCTCACCGGTGGCGTGCGTGTCAAAGTAGCCAAGCGGCAGCTTAAGCAGGTGCTCGCTCGTAGTCTTGCGGATATTGGACGCGCAGCGAAACGCAGACAGGTGCGTACACATGAGCCCCACGAAATAAACTACGATGCTTGCCAGGGCAAAACCCACGGCCCACCAGCCATACATCGCGATATCGGTGGCTTCACTCCAGTTAGGCGCCACAGCGATAAGCTCTCGCGCGACAAACCAGATGCACACGTACGGTCCAAAGCTCAGCAGCTGCGAGAGCGCCGAGAGCGCCATGCCCAAATACGTTAGGAATTTGCGGTCGCCGGCATATGCAAGCAGCTCGCCGATACCGCCGCCTTCACTTTTTGATCCCTTTGCCATGAGATTCCTTTCTAACGGCTTGAGAGTTAACCGTAATCAACTTATCATTGATATGTTAGCCATGGCTCACAATCGAGCCAGGCGTGGACGTTTCTGCAAAGGAAGGGGACGCTTTTGAAAATGCATCGGGCCGCGACCGACATAACTGAGCTCTACGCACCACAGTTTGAGCAGTTTGGCCTGGAGCTTTCCGGCAAGGGCGCCGTCTTTACCGGCGAGGTGGCAAACGACCGGGCGCACGGCCGCGCATGGATCATGCCTCTCTCCCCTGCCTGCATCGTCATGGAGCATTTCATCACCCCGACGCACGATATGTACCTGGCCGAATACACACCCGAGCCATACGCCTGCATGTGCGAGGTCAGCGCGCCCACACTTACATGCATGCCCGAGGCTGGCATAACGCCCGCGAACCTTAAACCATTGCATGGACCGTGGCCAAACAATGCCGTTTGCAGCTTTATCCAAGATAGCTGTGGCGAGGAATTAAGCCCATTGTTTGCAGGGCAACTCTACCACTCACGCTCGGTGCTCTTTTTGCCTGGATATTTTGACGAACTGGAGCACCGCTATCCCACCGAGTTCGCGGGAATCTTTGAGGCGTTTGCCGAGCCATGGCACGAGGAGGCGACGTCTGCCATCTGCCACACGCTGCGCCGGATTAACGAGGACCGCGCCCGCACCGTAGGCGGACACGTCTATATGCAGGGCATCGTGGAGACCATGGTCGCGGAGCTCGCCTGTTCGCGCGCGGCCCACAAGCAGGCGCGGCAGGCGGCAGACACACGCGTCAGCATAACCATTGCCGAAGAAGCAACGGCAATGATTGAGCGCGCGCTCGACAAAGGCAGACGTGTGGGTATCAACGAGGTGGCCGAGAGGCTCTACACAAGCCGCTCCAAACTATGCGCCACCTTTAAGGCCCAAACTGGCGAGTCCCTGGGCGCCTACATACGAAGGCGTCGCATGGAGCGGGCGCAGGACCTTTTGGCAGATAGCTCGCTTACGATAGCGCAAGTGGCAGAGCGTCTGGGCTACCCTCAGCAAGCCGCCTTCGCCCAAGCCTTCAAACAATACACCGGCACCACCCCCACCACCTGGCGCTCCCAACATATATAAAGAATGAGGGCGCCAACGGCGCCCTCATTCACCAAATTCAATCCAGCCCACCTGACCCGAACGGCCGAGTCGTCACGGAACCGAGGGGCCGGGCGCAGGGCCTTGCCTCTCAATGAGTTCCGCACGAACAGGAGGCGCCAGTGGCGCCTCCGTCGTGAGTCAGGACTGTCCGAAATTGAGAGGCAAGGCCCTGTGCCCGGCCTCTCGGTTCCCGCTTACGAGAGCGACGTTCTCAGCAACTCGTTGAAGAGCTTCGGGTTGCCCTTGCCGCGGCTCGCCTTCATGCACTGGCCCACCAAAAAGCCGATGACCTTCTGGTTTCCATCACGATACTGCTGCGCCTGATCGGCACAGTTTGCCAGCACCTCGTCCACGATCGGCTGCAGCGCGCCGGCATCGCTCACCTGACGCATACCGCGCTCGTCGACGATCTTGTTGGGATCGTCGCCGGTCTGGGCCATGGCCTCAAAGACCTCGTGCGCCTGGTTGGAGCTGATGGCATCGGTCGCCAGCAGCTTGGCAAGGGCTGCCACCTGAGCCGGCGCGATGCCGGACTCGGCGAGCGACACGCCTGCGCCCTTAAGGTAGGCGATCATCTCGTTCACCAGCAGGTTTGCGACCGTCTGGGCCTCCTTGCCGGCCATACCGGCAGCAGCGGCCTCAAAGAAGTCAGCAAACTCGGGGTCGCCGGCGATCTGCTCGGCATCGGCCGCCTTAATACCAAAATCGCCCTCAAAACGGGCACGCTTGGCATCGGGCAGCTCGGGAATCTCGCCACGGCAGCGGTCGATGAACTCGTCGTCCAGGTCGAACGGCGCCAGGTCGGGATCGGGGAACAGGCGATAGTCGTCGGCCGTCTCCTTCACACGCATAACCACGGTACGCTTGCGACTAGGCTCCCAGTGGCGGGTCTCCTGATAGATGATGCCGCCCTCCTCGAGCACCTCGGCCTGGCGGCAGATCTCGTAGGCAAGGCCGTCATGCAGGCTCTTAAACGAGTTGAGATTCTTGAGCTCGGTCTTGGTGCCCAGCTTGGTCTCGCCGCGGCGGCGTAGCGACACGTTGCCGTCGCAGCGCATGGAGCCTTTCTCCATGGAGCAGTCCGAAATGCCCAGCGTCACAAAGATGCGACGGAGCTTCTCCATAAACAGGCGAGCCTCCTCGGGCGTGCGCAGGTCAGGCTCGGTGACAAGCTCAATGAGCGGCGTGCCGCAGCGGTTGTAGTCGACGAGCGACTCGGCCGCAGCGGTAATGCGACCCTCGGCGCCGCCCACGTGCACCATCTTGGCGGCGTCCTCCTCCATGTGGATGCGCAGGATGCGGATGGGCACCGTGTAGGAACCGTCCTCGCGACGCTCGGGCATCTGCAGGTTGGACGCGTCGTAGCTGGCCAGGTGGCCGGCGCGCTGGTTGCCCTCGCGCATGGTCGACGTCATGGACGTGGACAGACCCTCGGCGTTGGCCGAGGCGCTCGCCAGGCTCTGGGCCTCGGCCTCGCCAAACGCGCAGTCGGGGCGCTCGGCGGCACCGCGACCGGTCACATCCAGATCCAGGTGACCGTACATGGCAAAGGCGACCGGACCCTGCGTGGTCTGGAAGTTCTTGGCCATGTCGGGATAGAAGTAGTGCTTGCGATAGAACATCGAGTGGCGCTGGATCTCGCAGTTGGTGGCAAGACCGGCCTTGACGATGCTCTCGATGGCGCGCTTGTTGGGCACCGGCAGGGCGCCGGGCAGGCCCAGGCACACCGGGCACACGTTGGCGTTGGGCTCGTCATCGTGGCTGAGCTTGCAGTTGCAGAACATCTTGGTATCGAGTGCGGTGAGCTCGGTGTGGATCTCCAGGCCGATTACGGCCTCCCAATCCTGCAGGACCTCGGAAAGCTCCTTCATTACAGCTCGCCTCCCTTCCCGGCAAAATCGGGCGCGACGGAAAGCGCGGGCGCACCCGTGGCGGCATCGGCAAAGCCGCGCTCCAGGGCGCGGGCAAACGTGAGCAGCTGACGGTCCTTAAAGGCCGGACCCACCAGCTGGGCAGAAACGGGCAACTGAGTATCCTCGCCCAGGCCCAGTGGCACCGAGATACCACCGTTGCCGCAAATGTTGAGCGAAATGGTGTACAGGTCCGAAAGGTACATCTGCGTGGGGTCGCTGATCTCGCCAAACTTAAAGGCCGTGCGCGGCGAGGCGGGCATGAGGATGGTGTCCACCTTGGCATACGCGGCATCGTAGTCCTGTGTGATGAGCGTGCGGGCCTTTTGCGCAGCGTAGTAGTACTTGTCGTACACACCCGAGCTCAGCAGGTAGGCGCCGAGCATCTGACGGCGCTTGGCCTCGGCGCCAAAGCCGTGGGCGCGCGAAAGCGAGCTCTGGTCGGACAAGTTGGCGCAGCCCTCCTCCTGGTAGCCGTAGCGAATGCCGTCGAAGCGGGCCAGGTTGGAGAATGCCTCGGCCGGGCCGATGACGTAGTAGGCGGCGATGGCGGCGTCCAAGTGCGGCAGGTCGACCTCGACCAGCTCGGCGCCCTGGTTCTGCAGCTCCTGGGCGGCGCGCTGAACAGCGGCCTTGACCTCGGGCGTCAGGCCCTCGGCCTCCATAAACGCGGGGATGATGCCCACGCGCTTACCCTCGATACTGTCGTTGAGATGCTCAGTAAAGTCGACGACGCAATCCTGGCTGGTGCAGTCGTACGGATCGTGGCCCGCGCCGGTAAGCGCGTTCATGGCCAGCGCGACATCCTCGACCGTGCGGCCAAAGGGGCCAACCTGGTCGAGCGACGAGCCAAAGGCAACCACGCCGTAACGGCTCACGGCGCCATACGTGGGCTTAAAGCCCACCACGCCGCACAGCGACGCCGGCTGGCGAATGGAGCCGCCGGTATCCGAGCCCAGCGAGAGCGCAACCTCGCCCGCGGCGACGGCGGCAGCGGAACCGCCCGAAGAGCCGCCGGGCACGCGTTCGGTATCCCAGGGGGTGTTGGTGCGGT
>CALFDL010000044.1 GCA_937950415.1 uncultured Collinsella sp.
TCTTTCCGTTGCTCCGCAGGAGCAGGATAGACGGGCCTCATGCGCGAGGACGTTTTCAAAACCAAGCCCGGCCCCGACCGGACAGACCACAAACACTACAGGTTCTTGACACCCATCGCGCGCATGGCGTTCAGGATGGCGATGATCGCTACGCCCACGTCGCCGAACACAGCAAGCCACATGTTGGCGATGCCGAGCGCCGCAAGCACCAATATCAGCAGCTTAATGCCCAGCGCAAAGATGATGTTCTGCCAAACAATCGCCATGGTCTTGCGCGCCACGCGGATCGCGCGGGAAATGTTGGACGGCTTGTCGTCCATCAGCACCACGTCGGCGGCCTCGATCGCGGCGTCGGAGCCCATGGCGCCCATGGCAATGCCCACATCAGCGCGCGTAAGCACAGGCGCGTCGTTGATACCGTCGCCGACAAAGGCGAGCTTGCCCTTGCCACTTTCGGCCGCGAGCAGCGCCTCAACGCGCTCGACCTTGTCGCCCGGCAGGAGCTGCGCGTGGAACTCGTCGAGACCCAACTGTTCGGCAACGGACGCAGCCACTTCCTCGCGGTCGCCTGTGAGCATGACGGTGCGCTTGATGCCGGCGGCGTGCAGGTCGCGGATTGTCTTCTCGGCATCGGCCTTGACGGTGTCGGCAATCACGATGTGGCCGGCATACACGCCGTCCACGAGCACGTGGAGGATCGTGCCGACAACCTCACAGTCCGGTGCTTCAACGCCGGTCGCGGCGAGCATCTTGGCGTTGCCGACGACGACATGCATGCCGTCGATGGTCGCCGTCACGCCGTGGCCCGCGTTATTAGCGGAATCCTTCACGCGCTTGGGGTCGAGCTCGCCCTGGTAGGCGGCGCGCACCGACTGCGCGATAGGGTGATCGGAGAACGACTCGGCGAGGGCGGCGACTTCGAGCAGCGACTGCTCGGTATGGCCTGCCTCGGGGTGCACCGCGACGACTGAGAACGTGCCGTTGGTGAGGGTGCCCGTTTTGTCGAAGACGACGGTGTCCACGTCGGCGAGCGTCTCGAGGTAGTTGGAGCCCTTGATGAGAACGCCCAGCTTGGACGCGCCGCCGATGCCGCCAAAGAAGCTGAGCGGCACACTGATCACGAGGGCGCACGGGCAGCTGACGACCAGGAAGGTCAGACCGCGCAGAATCCAGTCGGACCAGGCACCGGTGACCAGGCCGCCGCCGAGCGCGAGCGCCGCGGCAGCGCCGGTGACGGCGGGGGTGTAGACGCGGGCGAAGCGCGTGATGAAGTTTTCGGTGCGCGCCTTCTTTTCGCTGGCATTCTCCACGAGCTCCAGGACGCGCGCGACGGTGGACTCGCCAAACGGCTTGGTGGTGCGCACGTGGATGAGGCCCGTCATGTTGATGCAGCCGCTGATGATGTCGTCGCCGGACTTGGCGGGGCGGGGGACTGACTCGCCCGTGAGCGCGGCGGTGTCGAGCTGGGTTTCGCCCTCGACGATAACGCCGTCGATAGGCACGCGCTCGCCGGGCTTGACCACGATTACGGTGCCGACGGCGATGTCATCGGGGAAGACTTGCTCGAGCGTGCCGTCGGGCTGCTCGACGTTAGCGTAGTCGGGCGCGATGTCCATCATGGCACTGATCGACTTGCGGCTCTTGCCCACGGCGTATGCCTGGAACAACTCGCCGACCTGGTAGAACAGCATGACGGCGGCGCCTTCGGCCATGTGTGGGTCGGTGTCGGGGAAGAGCACCATGGCGAACGCGCCGATGGTCGCGACGGCCATGAGGAAGCTCTCGTCGAAGGCCTTGCCGCGGCGGATGTTGTTGAACGCCTTCTGGAGCACGTCGTAGCCGGCAATTAGGAACGGCACCAGGAACAGCACAAAGCTGGCGTAGATGTTGCCCGGGGTGCCGAATGCGGCGGTGAGGGTGCCGAGCTCCTCGAGGGCGTACACCACGGCAAAAATACCCAGCGCTACCAAGATGCGGTTGCGCTTATGCTCGAGTGACTCTTTTTTCTTGCGCTTCTTCTTTTTCTTCTTGGGGTCGTCGATGGCCATGACTCGTATCCTCCCATTTGAATGTATGAACACTCGCTCATATAATTTCGCGAGCAAAGGCCGCGGTAAGCGCGGCCTTGCAGGTTGGCGTAAACCTGGGCTAGAGAATGATCTCGCAGTCCGGCTCGGCGTCGGCCGTAAACTCCACAACGCGGTTGAGCACCTCGTCGAACTCAGCATCATCAGCCTCGAGCGTCAGCTTCTGGGTCATAAAGTTGACGGACACGGATTTGACGCCCTCGAGCTTGGCCAGCTCGTCCTGAAGCTCACGTGCGCAGTTGGCGCAGTCGATCTCGTCGAGTTTAAACTGCTTTTTCATGGTGGGTTCCTTTCTCTGTATTTGCGGCTTGGGTGCAGGCCGCGCTGGTACCGTGGTTGGTCGCTATTCGCAGATGTGGCTCATGCCTTGGTTGAGCATGGTGTAGACGTGGTCGTCGGCGAGCGAGTAGAGGATATTGCGCCCGTCGCGCCGGAATTTAACCAGGTGCGACTGCTTGAGTGTGCGCAGCTGGTGCGACACCGCAGACTGCGA
>CALFDL010000045.1 GCA_937950415.1 uncultured Collinsella sp.
GGCTTGCAGCGACGGACCTCAGGACACTCTTACACCACGTCTGCGCGCGCCACCTTAGATATATAGAATAATGTCGAATTGGTATTCTATTCTTGCCAAATGTTATGAGACTACATTAACAGCAGTACTCACATTTGACGTTATTTGACCACGGGGTCATTCGAAAACCCCTCCCCACGCCGCCAACCCGCCCCATAGCCGTCAAAAACCTTTAACAACAGCCGCCGCACGTTTTGGCACCGGCTGATTGCCACTCACGGATCGGTACCCCACTATTACCGAACCAAAATCGAAGTCGCGTATCTCATAAAGCTGAAATGACGTACCCTCATCCCAATGAACGCTGATAAGAATGGCTTTCAAATGAGCAACGGCACGCATCAATACGCCCTTTTCGGGAGCGCCCTATTCAAATTCAATAAAACGGTCGTCCACGCTTCGGATCCGCGCAAGCAAATCGTTATCTGCAGCAGCGGTCCAGACATCCGTTATACAACGCTGGAAGAATGGGAGAAAGCTGGCGATTCTTTCGATAGACGGGCGCAGATCGAAGATATCGTCACCAGCGCAAGCCCAGCGCGCGACAAACTCGAGCTCTTCCGCAATCTCTTTACTGGTCGCAAAGATGTCTACGCTCATGGGTACCGCAGAAAAGACGGAGGAATTGGCTATACGCCCGCCTGCGCAAATGAGTGGAAGTCAGGCATTTGCCCCAAAGCAAGCCACCAGAGAGTCAAATGCACGGAATGCAGCAGCCGCGTCTTCCCCGAGTTGAGCGATGCCGCGATCATCGCCCATTTCAGAGGCAATGACGATAGGCTTCGAGACGTTATAGGCCAATATGTGCTCGATAAAGACAGTAACACGAAAGTCCTGGTCATCGATTTTGACGGAGCCGATTGGAAAGAAGCGACGAAAGCCATTCGACATGTCGCAAAAAGCCACGGAATCGATGTCGCAGTTGAGCGATCGAGATCGGGCGACGGCGCACATGTCTGGTTTTTCTTCCTAGAGCTCGTCAGCGCAAAGACCGCACGAGATTTTGGAAGCAGCCTTATCACCGAAGCGGCGATACTGAACAAGACAATCACCTTCAAAGCATTTGACCGAATGCTGCCCGCGCAGTCCACCATTCCTGAGGGCGGCTTTGGAAATCTCATAGCGCTGCCTTTTCAAGGAAAAGCGCAGCGAAAAGGGAACAGCGTATTTGTTGACGAGCAATTTGAGCCCTTTCCCGATCAATGGCTTTACCTTTCGCAAATCCAGTTAATCCCGCGCGTGACGGTGCAAAATCTGATCGAGAGCATCGAAAATAGGTCACATGGAATAGCAGCTGTTGCGGCGGCAAACACCGGTGTGCCACATTCCCAGAGACTGCGAAAGCGGCTTCCGCTCACACCGCGGGACTTCCCGTCATCGCTGTCCGTCACGCAGACCGATATGCTCTATATCCCCGAAAAATCTCTGAGTCCCGCAGCTCAAATGGAAGTCCGCAGGCTTGCAACATTTGCCAACCCAGAATTCTTCCGCGCACAATCTATGCATCAATCGGTATTCGGCAAACCGCGGTTCATAGACCTCAGCGAACTTAGAGATGGCTACGTCGCGATTCCCAGAGGCTGCAAGGTTCAACTTGAGCGGCTGCTTCAAGAAGCCGGCGTTTCTGCCCACTATTCAGACAAACGCAAGTCGAGCCATCCAATTGCGATGGCATTTAAAGGGACTCTTCGCCCTGAACAGCAAATTGTCGCTGAACAGATGCTCAGCTATGAAGACGGGATCATGTCCGCACCGACGGGGTTCGGCAAAACCGTCATCGGAGCTTATCTTATTGCTGCCATTGGTCTTCCAACGCTCGTCATCGTTCCTAAAACTGCGCTCATTGCCCAATGGAAATCCCAACTCGAACGATTTCTCGACATCACGGACAACAGAGAGCCCGTCCGAACCCCAAAGGGACGAATCAGCAAAAGACAGCCTCCGCTCATTGGGCAAATCGGAGGAGGCAAGACCGCCATAAGCCGTCTCATCGACATTGCTTCATTCCAGTCGCTATCCGGCAAGGATCCCCAAACCGGCGAGTCATTAGCCAAGGAGTTCGTTCGCGATTACAGTCTCATCATCTGTGACGAATGCCACCATGCGGCCGCGCCACAGCTTGAGCTTGTCCTCAAGTCCGCTCCTGCCAAATATGTATATGGCCTTTCCGCAACGCCCGAGCGTTCGGACGGACTCACGCGGGCACTCTCGATGCTCTGCGGCCCGGTTCGCTATGTCGTCGATCCAAAAACGCAAGCAATCCAACAGGGGATTCAGCGCATTGTTAGACCGCGTTTCACCGGAATTCGATTACCCACCTACGGACCAGGAGCATCCTTTAACCAAATTCTCGATCTCCTGTGTGTACACGCCGCGAGAAACGAAGCAATTATCGAGGACGCCCTCGAGGCCGCATCAAACGGCCGGCATCCGCTTGTGCTATCTAAAAGAAAAAAGCATGCCGAAGAGCTATGCAGGCTACTTCAAAGCCGTGGACACGAACCCATACTCTTAACCGGAGAAATCGACGCCAAAGAAAGAAAAGCAATACTGAAGAGTCTTCCCAGCTTTGAGCATGATCATCGAATCATCGTCGCAACTGAAAGTCTTCTGGGCGAGGGCTTCGACCTGTCTTACCTTGACACTTTGCTCATTGCCACTCCAATATCTTGGGACGGCAGCATAACGCAGCAGGCAGGTAGGCTACACAGAAGCCACGAGGGCAAACAGCGGGTTGAGATATTCGACTATGTTGACCTGTCGATACCCATGTTCGCGCGCATGTACCAAAAGAGGCTCAAGACCTACGCCAAGCTGGGGTATGAAGTCTTTGCGGCAAACGACAACAGACAGGACGATCGAAACATCCTCGTTAGGTCGGCAAGAGCCGTGGAGGCTTTAGTGAATGACATCGAGAACGCATCGAAAAGCATTTTTATTGCCGCACCCTACGCGTCCGCCGCATGCCTTGAAAAGCTCGCCGCTGCACTCGCGGATGCCGCTACCCGTGGAATTGCCCTTGAGATTTCTATTGCTTCAACTCCACGCGATGACGTGAAAGCGATTTTTGCCGAGATGAACGTCAACTATCTCATCAAAGCCGAAGGACGCCTGTGCGCATCAGTGATTGACGAGGAAACTGTCTGGTACGGAGCTATTCCGTTGCTGGCTTTCCCAAAGAAAAAAGACTGCGGCATTCGTTTCAAAAGCAGCGAAGTCGCAGCCGAGCTTTTGAGCGAAATTCAGCGAAAAGTGGAACCGGAGGCCGCGGCGACGAACGGGGTACCCCCAGCAGTTGCGGTGAAATAGGGACTGTTTTTGACTTATTAGCCGTCAACCAATCCCTATTCCACCGCAACTTAGAAATCGGCAATCAGCCCTGCGGGCCCTGGAACAGCTCCTCATGCGAGCCCATTCTGACCAGCCGGATCACAGGATTAGTCTTATGCGGTAAGTAGAGAACGACCACGTCGACCAAGCCATCGGATAGGTGGAAATCGATGTGGCCGTTGTAGTTTCCGCCCGGGTTTGAAAGCTCATGGGCGCCATATTCCGCGGGAAGCGAGCCGTGAGCTGCAAGCTCTGCGACTGCCGCCTTAAACTCACTCTTTAGCTGCGGATGCATGCGCATCGTTCGTTTGTAGTCCGCCCTAAATTGAGCCTCGACTTTAATCTCGAACATCGCTATTCCTCATCGAGGAATGACATAAGCTCATCAGCGTTGTTGAATGACGGGCTATCGTCCGGCAAAATCCCCAACTCATGAGCCTCGGCGATCACCATGGCACGCCTCGTCGCCTCGTTGGGCACCTCCGCCCTTCCTACAATCTCAAAAGGAATCTTTCGCTGATTTACAAGCTGCCGAACGGCAAGATTGAGATAGGAATTGAGGCTGAGGCCGACCGAATCCAAGAACTCAGTCGCCTGTTCCTTGAGCCCCTCTTCGATGCGAACCGTCGTAGGCTTAACCGTTGCAGTAGACATACGCGACCTCCTCGCCTCGTCTTTTGCATCAGTATACCCCGTTTTGATGGCATACTGATGTTAAATAGCATCAGTATGCCGTTCACATTACTATAACAACAGTCACAGCGCCCTACATCAGCCCGCTCAGGACGATGTCGACGGCTTCGTTGAGGTCGTCGGTGATATGCACGAGCTCGGGATCGAGCGGGCTGATCATACCGGCGTCCATCACCGGGCCGTTGAGCCAGTCGAATAGGCCCTGCCAGTACTCGCTGCCCACCAGCACGAGCGGCATGCGCTTGACCTTGTGCGTCTGCACCAGCGTGAGAACCTCGAACATCTCGTCGAGCGTGCCAAAGCCGCCGGGAAATACGATGGCGCCCGAGCTGTACTTAACGAACATGGTTTTGCGCACAAAAAAGTAGCGGAAGTCCATGCCGAGGTTCACGTATTTATTGAGCCCCTGCTCGTGCGGAAGCTCGATACCCAGGCCGACCGACTTGCCGTTGGCGCTCGCCGCTCCCCTGTTGGCTGCCTCCATGACGCCGGGACCGCCGCCGGTGATAACCGCCACGCCGCGCTGGGCGATTTTGCGCCCGACGGTACGCGCCGCCTTGTAGAGCGGATCGGTCTTGGGCGTGCGGGCACTGCCGAAGATGGTCACCGCGGGCCCGAGCTCGGCAAGCGCGCCAAAGCCATCGACGAATTCTGCCTGAATACGAAGGACGCGCCACGGATCGGCATGCAACCAGTCGGTTGAATCCTCGGGCGCCAGCAGGTTGGCGTAGGTGTTGTCCTTAGGAATCATGGGGCCGCGCATGACCACGGGGCCACGCCGATACGTCTCGTCGTAGGCCGGCTCGCCCTCGACGTTCTCATTCTTAATCATGGGTGCTCCTATCGAGAAAAAGAAAACGGGCGGGGTCGACGCCATGCGTCAAACACCCGCCCGAACATCAACTATTCGGTATGGTACCCACGATGCATCAAGTGCTTGCAAGGCATCGGTCAGCGGTCGCGCAAGCGGTGTTAGCAAACGTGATGACCGGCCGGCGCTCGCCCCTTGCCGTTGCCCGCGCTCTGCAAGCGCCCGTGCTGCTCTTAGTAATCCACCGCCGCAGGGCTGTTCATCCAGTCGCTCACGAACGCGCCGTAGCGGCCCTCGATAATGGCCTGGCGGGCACGCTGCATAAGGTTGAGCAGGTAGTAGATGTTGTGCATCGAAAGCAGAATGCCGCCGAGCATCTCCTTCTGCGTGACCATGTGACGGATGAGCGCACGGCTGTAACCGCCCGTGCACACCGGGCAGGTGCAGGTGGGATCGATGGGACCGTCGTCGTGCGCAAAGCGAGCGTTGCGGAAGTTGAGGCGACCCTCGCTGGAGAATGCCGTGCCCATACGGCCGGTGCGCGTCGGCAGCACACAGTCGAACATGTCGATGCCCACGCCCACGCCGCGCACGAGCGTGGTCGGGTTGCCGACACCCATCAGGTAGCGCGGCTTATGCTTGGGCATGTACTCGCTCACGAGCGGCGCCAGGGTCTCGAACATGGTCTCGTGATCCTCGCCCACCGAATAGCCACCGATACCATAGCCCGGGAAGTCGCCGCACTCCTCCAGATGGCGCAGCGAGCGCAGGCGCAGATCTAGGTGCATGCCGCCCTGAACAATGCCAAAGAGCGCCTGGTCGTCGCGGGTATGCGCCTTATAGCAGCGCTCAGCCCACATGCTCGACAGCTCAACGGCGCGCTCAACGTAGGCGCGCGTGGCGGGATAGCCCGGGCACTGGTCGAGCTGCATGCAGATATCGGAGCCGAGTTTCATGGCGATTTCCATGTTGTCCTCGGGCGTCCAAAACACGTGGCGGCCGTCGTAATCGTTGACGATAAAGCGCACGCCCTCATCGGTGAGCTTGACGGCATCGTTGTGGCTGAAGACCTGGAAACCGCCCGAGTCGGTGAGGATGGGGCCGTGCCAGTTCATGAACTTGTGCAGGCCGCCCAGCTCGGCGATGGTATCCTCGCCGGGACGCATGGACAGATGATAGGTATTGGCGAGCACGATCTGGGCGCCGAGCTTCTTGACAGTCTCGGTAGGAATGCCCTTGACGTTTGCCTTGGTGCCCACGGGCATAAAGATCGGCGTCTCGATGTCGCCGTGCGGGGTGTGCAGCACGCCGGCGCGCGCGTGCGTCGTCGGATCCTCGGCAATCAGGTCGAATTTAAAAAGGTTCTGGTCCATAAACTGGAACTCCTTGGTTGCGGTTCATACGCAAACCATTATACGGGCAACCCGCAAGAAGCACCGACTCGACAGAAACTGGTGCGAGGAGGATACGGCAGGGACACGGCAAATGAGCGTGGATTTTTGGACGCTTACCGGATGAGCGTGGATAATCTCCCACTTTTGCCCAAAGCACAGCCCAAAAACGGGAGATTATCCACTCTCATTCTGCGGGCACTCATTTAAGTACGTCC
>CALFDL010000046.1 GCA_937950415.1 uncultured Collinsella sp.
CCGTGGTGCTGGGATCCGAGGCCGCCGGCGGCATCAAGGACCTCACCGTGAGCAAGTGCCTCTTTGAGCGCACCGACCGCGGCCTGCGCGTCAAGACCCGCCGTGGGCGCGGCAAGGACGCCGTCAACGAGGGCATCACCTTCGAGCACATTCGCATGGACAAAGTGCTCACGCCCTTCGTGGTCAACTCGTTCTACTTCTGCGATAAGGACGGCAAGACCGACTATGTCCAGAGCCGCGACGCGGTACCCGTCGACGACCGTACGCCCGGCTTTGGCGCCACGACGTTTTGCGATATCGAGGCCACCAACTGCCATGCGGCCGCGGCCTATATCACGGGCCTTCCCGAGAGCAAGGTGACGCGCCTGACGTTCCAGGATGTCCATGTGACCTTTGCCGCCGATGCCGAGCCCTTTGTGCCGGCCATGGCCTGCGGCGTGGAGCCCATGGTGCGCCAGGGCATCATCGCGCAGAACGTGAAAGTCCTCGACCTGCAGAACGTGCGCATCGAGGGTCAGGATGGCGACGAGCTGCAGCTGCAAAACGTCGACAAGGTTATCCGCGCGTAGGGTAGTGCTCCTGCACAAGTGAATACGGCATGTTGAGGCGTGCGACGGTCGGGTCTGCCCGGCTGTCGCACGCAATCTATAGGTGCCGGTATTGCACGGTGGGTGTTCTGTGACAGAAAGCGTAATGACAGATGAGTGGTAAAGAACAGCTCTTTGAGGTATCGCTCGAACGCGAAGGCGCGTATCGCAGCATTTCGGCGGCGCTTGAGGCGGCGGAGCGGTGTGTGCCCGATGCGACCGTGCCGGTGCGCGTGCTGGTGGCGCCGGGTGAGTACCGCGAACGGGTCGAAATTCGTCGTCCGCATGTGACGCTCGAGGGCGAGACGGCCGACAGCGTGCGTATCGTGGGAGGCCTGGGTGCCAAGATGCCTTCGGAAGATGGTAGCGGCCAGGATGGAAGACTCGGCACCTTCCGTACGTACACGGTGCTGGTCGATGCCGACGACGTGACGCTTGCGGGTCTAACAATCGAAAACGACGCCGGTGATGGGCGCGAGGTCGGCCAGGCGATTGCCCTGTATGCCGATGGTGACCGCCTGGTTGTCGATGCCTGCTGCATTAATGGACACCAGGACACGCTCTTTTTGGGGCCGCTGCCGCCGCGCGAGGCCAAGCCGGGCGGCTTTATAGGCCCCAAGCAGTTCGCCCCGCGCCGCGTGAGGCGGCAGTATTTTCGACGTTGCCGGATCGAGGGCGATGTCGACTTTATCTTTGGCGGCGCGCGTGCCTACTTTGAGGGGTGTGAGATTCGCTCGCTCAACCGCGATATGGATGTCAACGGGTATGTAACGGCAGCCTCCACGCCTCAGGGCGAGCCGTACGGATTTGTGTTTCATGGCTGTTCGTTTACAGCCGATGAGGGCATTGCCCCCGGATCGGTCTATCTGGGTCGTCCATGGCGCGAGTGGGCCCAGACCGTTTTGCTCGAATGCTGGCTGGGCCCCCATATTTCACTCGAGGGTTGGTGGGATTGGAATAAGCCAGCGGCACATGACGGCACCCTGTATGCCGGCGGTGCCCTGTTTGGCCCGGCGGGTGATACTGCCGCTTGGGTGCCGTGGGCGCATTGCCTGACCGGTCAGGATTCCGAACGCTATGCGCGTGACCGAGTGCTTGCCGGCACGGATGGTTGGGATCCCGAGGGCGGCGACGGTGATGCGGTAGAGACGGCCGGGCTATCTGCCAATGGCCGCACCGTGCACATCGAGACGTACTACGAGGACGAACCTGCGCTGCGCGCCCGACTGAAGCGCGAGGGGCGCTCGGCCGCATTTACGGGCAAGACTCCCACAGACTTTGAGGCATGGAAGGCTGCGACCAGGACTCGTCTGTACGATATTATGGGTCTTTCGCTTATGGACCGCGCCCCGATTGAGATTCGTGAGCTCAATCGCGTGCGGGTTGCCGGCAGCATCGTGCGTACTCATGCGGTGTTGCAGGTTGAGCACGATGTGTGGATGCCGTTTTACCTGTTGGAGCCGTCCCGCCCCAAGCTTGACGAGCGGGGACTCAAGCGCTGTTATATCTGCCCGCATGGTCACCAGGGGGCGGGTGCTGCAAGCATAGCCGGCGTTGCGGGCGTGCCGGCGGTCGATGATGCTGTGCGTAAGTTCAATTACGACTACGGTCTGCGTTTGGCGCGTATGGGTTACGTGACCGTCTGCCCCGACGCACGCGGTTGGGGATACCGTCGTGACTGGAAGGGCCAGGGCGATGACGAGAACAGCTTTCTGCGCGGCACGTGCCTAAACCAGGCGCGCATGGCCGAGCCGCTGGGACTTACCGTTGCGGGTCTCAACGCCTGGGATAACATGCGTCTGATCGATTACCTAGAGGCGCGCGGCGACATTGCCATGGACGACCTGGGCTGTTTTGGCTTTTCGGGCGGCGGATACATGACGCTGTATCTGGCGGCGCTCGACCCACGCGTATGCAAGACGTTTGTCTCGGGCTACCTGTACGGTGTCGATGATTCGCTGCTGCACCTCAACGGCAATTGCAGCTGCAACTACACACCCGGACTTTGGCGCTTGCTCGACATGGGCGATATTGCCTCGCTTATTGCGCCGCGCCCGTTGTTAGTGCAGAGCTGCGAAGAAGATCATCTGAACGGTTCGCGCGGGCTGAAAAATGTCGATGAACAGCTCAAGATCGTGCGCGATGCCTACAAGTTGCTGGGCCGCAGAGATGCTCTGCGGCACGAGGTGTGTCCGGGTGGACACCATCTGGGAGTGACACATCTTGTCGAGGATATCGAATGGCTCGATTCGCACGTTGCGAAATGCGACCGTGCATAGCCCCTCGGCATGCTGCAAATAAACGGTACGTACCTGTATGGCCGCCAATGGGCGGATGAGGAGAAGATTATGGAAACGAAGAACTTGAGTGAATCGACCATTTGCTGCTTTGGCGATTCGACCACATGGGGGGATAACGGATGCGGCGCAGGCGGCAACGACATCTCTTGGACTTCGCATCTGGGCGCGTTGCTGGGAGGTGCAGTCGTCGAGAACTTTGGCATCAAGGGTTCGCGTATCGCCATCAAGGCCGACCGTACCGATTCATTTGTCGAGCGCTTGGACGGCATCGACGATGCAGCCGATATCTACATCGTCTTTGGCGGCGTCAACGACTTTAGCCGCAACGTGCCGCTTGGCGAGTTGGGCAGTACCGATGTGCATGAGTTCTACGGTGCGCTCGATTATCTGATCCGCACCATCACGGCACGCTCGCCTCGGGCAAAGCTCGTGTTTATGACGCCGTGCAAGACGAGCGGCAAGCACGAGAAGGATATCCCTGCAAGCGACGAGCTCAACCATTTGGGGTTGACGCAGGTCGCCTACGTAAAGGCGATGCTCGAGGTCTGTGACCGTTACTCCGTTCCGGTGATTGACCTGTATGCGCAAAGCGGCATCAGCCCGTTTTTGCCGGAGCACCGCGAGCTCTATATGCCGGACGGTCTGCATTACAGCCCGGCTGGCTATGAGCGCCTGGCGCATCGCATCGCCGCGGGCTTAGCCGCCGTTTGCCGTTAAAAGTCTGCCGTTCGCGGGGAATATAGGGTTAACGTTCACTCTATATTCCCCGTTCGCGTTACACTAGGGTTAACGTTCACCTATCATTAACGTCAGAGGGGACAGCAATGGGTTGCAATCAAATCCTGGACCGTTATATCGAGCAGTTGATCGAAACCTCTACGCCGCAGGCGCCGGCTTGGAATATCGAAAAGATTCGCGCCGGTAAGGAGAACACCTGGAACTATATCGACGGCTGCATGATCAAAGCGCTCATCGAGCTGTACGAGATCACGGGTGAGCAGCGCTACCTGACCTTTGCCGACGACTACATCGATTTCTTTGTCCAGGACGACGGTACCATCAAACATTACAACCCCGAGGAGTACAACCTCGATAACGTTAATGCGGGCAAAACCCTCTACAAGCTCTATGACCTGGTGGGCAAGCCCAAGTATCGCGCCGCCATGGATACCATCTATCGTCAGCTCGAAACCCAGCCGCGTACCAAAGAGGGCGTGTTTTGGCACAAGGCCGTCTACCCCAACCAGATCTGGCTCGACGGCATATATATGGCGCAGCCGTTCTACATGCAGTACGAGCTGAGCTTCCACAACCGTCGTGCCTGCTCGGACAGCTTCCATATGTTCCAGGTCGTGCGCGACCTGATGCGCAACCCCCTCAACGGTCTGTACTATCACGCTTACGACGCGAGCCGCAAACAGTTCTGGTGCGACCCGGTCACCGGCCTTTCGGCTAACTTCTGGCTGCGCGCCGAGGGCTGGTTTGCCATGGCGCTCATCGACACCTGGGAGCTTATGCCGCTTTCGATGTCGGCCGAGAAGGACGAGATCCGCAAGATGTTCCACGATCTGATCGACGCCATGCTGCCGTATCAGGACGAGAAGACCGGCATGTGGCACCAGGTCATCAACCTGCCCAATATCGCCCCCAACTACCTGGAGGAGTCGGGCAGCGCGATCTTTGCCAACGCCATCATGAAGGGCGTGCGTCTGGGCGTGTTGGGTGAGCGCTACTACCAGTACGGCCGTCGCGCCTTCGACGGCATCTGCGAGACCTGCCTTTCCGAGCACGATGGCCAGCTGGCGCTCGACAACATCTGCCTGGTCGCGGGCTTGGGAAACACCGCGCACCGCGAGGGCACGTTTGGTTACTACATGAGCGAGCCTATCGTCAAAAACGATGCAAAGGGTGTGGCGCCGCTGGTGCTTGCCTATATCGAGACCATGCATCACGACAAACTGGCCGGCAGGCACGACCCGCTTGCTCCCTCGGGCGTGTGCTCCATCGAGGACCCGTTTGGCGGATACACTCCGGGCATCAATGCGTGCAAGGAGGTCTAGGCATGGCGCAGTCAAAAGGCGCACTGAGCGTCGGCGTGCGCCTGCACGACCTGCCCGAGGGTACGGTCGAGGAGCGCATCCGCATGGCGGGCAAACTGGGTTTCTCGTGCATTCAACTGCCGAGCAAAGTACTCTACAAGTCCTTTGGCATTAACCGTTCCGGCCTTACGCACGAACTCGCCGACCATCTGCGCGAGGTGCTCGACACCAACGGCGTGCAGGTGGCGGTGCTCGGCTGCTATAAAAACCTGGCAACGCCCGATCAGAATCAACTGGTGGATACCTATGCCGAGTACGAGGCGTGCCTGAGGTTCGCGCGCTGGCTTGGGGGCTGTCCGGTGGGGACCGAGACGGGGCGCCCTAACGCGCAGAACAAGATGGCCGATGACCGTTTTTCGGCCGCTGCGCTCGATACGTTTTGCAAAGGACTCGCACGCGTGTGCTCGATGGCCGAAAAGGAGGGCGGCGAGCTTCTGATCGAGCCCGGTTGGAACGAGATCGTCAATACGCCCGAGCGCTGCCGCGAGGTTCTGGAGCGCGTTTCGAGCACCGCACTCGGCGTGATCTACGATCCGGTGTCGCTACTGCATCCCACGATCGTCGGTGAGGCTTCCGAGCAGGTGTCGCGCATGTTGCACCTGTGCGGCAGCAAGATTCGCGTGCTGCATGCCAAGGACTACGAGATCGTAGACAACGAGGACCAGGATGGCTGGTGTGATGGCTCGGGCTCTCGTTTGGTATGCCACGGCGTCTGTACGTGCGGAAACTTTGATTTTGAGGCTATTGCCGCTTGGGCCGCGGCCGCGCGACCGGGCATTATGACCGTTATCGAGAACAGCACACCGTCCACGGTCGAGCGTTCGCGCGACGAGCTGCTGCGCATGGGGCACAGCGTGATGTGCGAGCACGTGATTCTGTAACGAAGCAGGTTGGCGAAAGAGATTGTCGTAGAGGTCCAGGAGAGGAACCGATGGCTATTCATATTGTTGAGGAAGCGAACCGTTGCCTTGGGTGCAAGAAGGCGTTCTGCCAGCTTAAGGGCTGCCCGGTGCAGACGCCTATTCCGCAGGTCATCGACCTGTTTAAGCAGCGCCGTCTGGAAGAGGCAGGTGAGCTGCTGTTCCAGAACAACCCCATGAGCGCGGTCTGCTCCATGATCTGCAACCATTCGGGCCAGTGCGAGGGCGCGTGCATTCAGGGCCGCAAGGGCGCACCGGTGCATTTTTCGAGTATCGAGAACTATATCTCGACGGCATATTTGGACCGTAAGGAGTGGAAGTCCGCGCCGTCGTGCGGCAAGCAGGTTGCCGTGGTCGGTTCCGGTCCTGCCGGCATTACCGTGGCCATTAAGATGGCCCAGCTGGGCTGTGCCGTCACGGTGTTTGAACAGCGCCCCGAGATCGGCGGCGTGCTGGAGTACGGCATCCCCGAGTTTCGCCTGCCCCGCGCTCTCGTGCAAAAGTACCGTCACGTGATGTGCTCGCTTGGCGTGCGCGTCCGTCCCTCGACCACCATCGGTGGCGCGCTGCATATCGACGACCTGCTGCGCGACGGCTACGATGCGGTCTTTGTCGGTACCGGTACCTGGCGTGCCCGCAAGCTGGGTATTCCCGGCGAGTCGCGCGGCAACGTACTGTTTGGTATCGATTACCTAGTCGATCCCACGAGCGTGGCGATCGGTCAGAACGTGGCGGTTATCGGCGCCGGCAACGTGGCAATGGATGTTGCCCGCACTGCCCTGCGCTCGGGTGCTCGCAAGGTTACCGTGTATGCCCGATCGCGCCATATCTCGGCCATCGATGACGAGGTCGAGCTGACCGAGCTTGACGGTGCCGAGATCGTGCGCGGCAAGGCGATCTGCGCCATCGATGATAACGGTCCGGTGTTCGAGACGGCTATCTTTGACGAGGACGACAACGTGGTGGGCTACGAGGAAGAACTTGACCATGTGCCCGCCGACACGGTTGTGATTGCGGCCTCGCAGGTGCCCAAGGACAAACTGGTGCTTACGACGGGCGGTCTGGAGACCGACCATCGCGGTCTTCTTTCGGTCGATGAGTGCGGCATGACCACCGTGCCGGGCGTCTTTGCCGCCGGCGACGTGGTCAACGGCCCGCTCACTGTGGTCCATGCTGTAGCCGGCGCCAAGCTCGCCGTCGAAGGCATGACCAGCTATCTGGGCCTCTAACACATACCAACCATCAGTTGCGGTGAAATACGGACTGTTTTGGCTGTCAAAGGCCTTATCTACGCCGTATTCCACCGCAACTTTTTTGTGGGCTGAGTAAAAGCCGGGGGAACGTGCACGGTCGGGTACAGCGCGGTTGCTGATACGATAAGTACGTTAGCAACTGCCGCCGAGCGGCTCAAACGAAAGGAACCCTGTATGGAGTCTTCCGCCTACCCGATGCTCTTTAGCCCGATCAAGGTCGGTACGACCGAGGTCAAGAACCGCGTCTTTATGCCGCCGGTGTCCACGAACCTGGCCGATCATGGCTATGTGACCGACGACTTGGTCGATCATTACCGTGCCCGTGCCAAGGGCGGCGTGGGCCTCATCATTACCGAGGTCGTGACGGTCGAGCCCACCTATACCTATCTGCCGGGTGACATGTGCTGCTACGACGACACGTTTATCCCCGGCTGGGAAAAGCTCGCCGCAGCCGTCCACGAGTATGGCTGCAAGATCATGCCGCAGCTCTTCCATCCCGCCTACATGGCCTTTAACATTCCGGGCACGCCGCGCCTGATCGCTCCGTCCTTTGTGGGCCCGTCCTATGCCCGCGAGGCGCCGCGCCCCATCACGGTCGATGAGATCCACGAGCTCACGCATCAGTTTGGTGACGCTGCTGTGCGCATGCAGAAGGCCGGTGTCGACGGCGTCGAGGTCCATGCGGCACACGCCCACGGCATGCTCGGCGGCTTTTTGACCCCGCTCTATAACAAGCGCACCGACGAGTACGGCGGCTCGCTCGACGCCCGTATGCGCTTCTTGCTCGAGGTCATCGCCGAGATTCGTGAGCGCTGCGGCAAGGACTTTATCATCGACGTCCGTATCTCGGGCGACGAGTACACCGATGGCGGCCTGACCCTCAACGACATGATCTATGTCTCGCGTCGCTTGGAGAAGGCCGGCGTCGACATGATCCACGTGTCGGGCGGCACTACCATCAAGCGCGGCTCCGCCATTCCCGCCGCCGGTACGCAGCAGGCCTCGCACGCCGCCTGCTCGCGCGAGATCAAGAAGCATGTGAATATTCCCGTTGCCACGGTCGGCCGCATCAACGAGGCATGGATTGCCGAGGAACTGATCGAGGACGGCGCCGCCGACATCTGCATGATGGGCCGTGCCAATCTGTGCGATGCCGAGTTCTGCAATAAGGCCGCTGCCGGCAACGCCGACGACATCCGCCCCTGCATCGGCTGTTTGCGCTGCCTGAACGGCATTATGTTTGGCAAGCGCATCTCCTGCACCGTCAACCCGGACGTGGAGCGCGACGAGGCCGGCTACGAGCCTGCCGCCGAGGCCAAGAACGTACTGGTTGTGGGCGCTGGTCCTGCGGGCATGGAGGCAGCCTACATTGCCGCCAAGCGCGGCCATAACGTGGTGCTCGTGGATAAGCAGGACGAGCCGGGCGGCGAGATGCGCATTGCGGCCGTTCCGCCGGCAAAGCAGGAGCTCACGCGCGTGATCAAGTATCAGTACCGTCGCCTGGCCGAGGCCGGCGTCACGTGCGTCTTTGGTACCGAGCTTTCGGCCGAGGACATCCAGCGCGACTACGCGGGCTACGAGGTCGTCCTGGCTTATGGCGCCGAACCCATCGCTCCGGCCTTTATGCAGGGATTTAAGCAGGTCATGACGGCTGACGACCTGCTGGGTGGCAAGGCTTTCCCGGGCAAGAAGATCGTCATTGTGGGCGGCGGCACCGTTGGTTGCGAGACGGCCGATTACCTGGCCCCGTTGGTCAACGACCTGTCGCCGGCCAACCGCGATGTCACCGTCATCGAGATGACCAAGACGCTCGCCGCCAACGAGGGCGGCGCCGGTCGCGCGGTGCTCATCACGCGCATGCTCTCCAAGGGCGTTCACGTGCTGACCGAGGCCAAGGTGACCGAGATTACCGAGGACGCTATCAGCTACGAGAAGGACGGCGAGGTCCACACCATCGCCGATGCCGATACGCTGGTGCTTGCCATGGGCTACCGCCCCAATACCAAGCTGGCCGATGACCTTGCCGCTGCCGGCGTTGCCACCCACGTGCTGGGCGACGCCAACAAGTGCGGCAACATCCGCGACGCCATCGGCGACGGCTACAAAGTGGCCTGCGCCCTCTAGGCAACCCCTTGGTGCATGGGGGTCAGGTAACTTTGCACCAAGTTGGTGCATGTAAACCTGACCCCATTGCACCATTGTTCATATGCCCCTTCCACGGCCCCGCCTGCAAACCCCTGTAGGCGGGGCTATTTTTGTGTGCGCCGACCGTTCGAAACCTGCGCTTGACCGTTTGAAACGTGTACATCAGCAAACAAAGATGTCGTTTTTTGTCATCTTTGGATGCTGATGTACATGTTTGTCGGGAGGACGGCAAAAGACGAGACGCTAGACGCAAGAAAGCGCCGGCCGTCCGATCGGATTCGGACGGTTGGCGCTTTCTTGCGTTCGACGTTAAGTATGATATTGTATGAATAACGTCACACAGGAGGCTAAGATGAGCGCATCGGTTTTGAGTGTCCGCGTTGATGCATCGATAAAAGAGTCATTTGCCGAACTTTGCGAAGAGCTTGGTATGACGTCCTCCGTGGCGGTCAATATGTTTATGCGTCAGATGCTACGCGAGCGTTCGCTTCCGTTTGTCCCTTCGCTTTCGACGGACAGGAAAGAAGTGGAGGCTGGCGTATTAACTATTGACGAAATCAAAGCAGCTGTAGTCTCGGCAGCGCATAGCCGGAAGGCGATTCGATCGGTTACGTTGTTCGGTTCGTATGCCAGGCACGACGCGCATGACGACAGCGATATTGACCTGCGTATAGAGCTCGATCCGACAATGACGTTCGGGTTGTTTGCGCTCTCTTCTTTTGGAGAGGAAATCAAAGAGGCTACGGGCAAAAAGGTCGATGTAGTTTCGAGTGAGCAGCCGCGCGAAGATATCGCGCACGCAATCGCCAAGGAAGGCGTGGTGCTCTATGTTCGCCCGTAAATCAGTCACCTTTGCACCATCCTATAGATAGCAAAAGCGGCGGCTGCTCCGTAGTTGGGGCAGCCGCCGCTTGCGTTCGATGGGGTAGGACCGTGGGTCGATTAGAGGCCCAAGAGCTCCTTGACCTTGGCAATGATGGCCTCGTCGGTGGCGTTGGCGAAGAAGTACTCCTGGAAGTGCTCGCCAGCCAGGGCGCCCTTGACCAGATCCTGGTCGATCTCACCCAGGACGTCGACGAGCGGACGCATGGTCACAGCGCGGACGCCGTCGAGGATCTTCTTGTTGCGCTGCTCGGGCTCAACACGCTCGGCGGGATAGCCGTTGCCCGAACCAAAGCCAAAGAGCTTCTCAAAGGTGTACTCGAGGTTGAGCTCCTGGCCCCAGCCGTTCTTGAGGGCGAAGGGCATGGCGACGGCGTTGCCATCGTTGACCTGGGCAAAGGTATAGGCATCGAGCGGGTCGGCAACATGGCCGCACAGCACGCCGGGGAAGGAGTTGCAGGCGAGCATGGCGCCCTCGCCGGTGCCGCAGCCGGTCACGACGTAGTCGGCAGCGCCGGAGTTGAGCAGCACGGCGGCAAGAATGCCGTTCTGCACGTAGGTGAGGGGCTTGGAGTCGGCGTCGGCATACATGCCATAGTTAAAGACGGTGTGGCCCATAGGCTCGACAACCTTCTTAAGGGCAGCCTCGATCATAGGGTTCTTGGAGTTCTGAGAGTTCTCGTTGATCAGAGCAATCTTCATTTGAGTTAACCTTTCAGCTTATTTTTTCAGTTATTTGTTTCTGTGCGCGGGCGGCGGCTAATCCGACCCGCGATGAGCCATGCGGGCGGTCGGCAGTTAAGTCTGTCGTGAGTTCCGCACGCAAAGGAAAGCACTTAATGTGCTTTCCGTCTTGCG
>CALFDL010000047.1 GCA_937950415.1 uncultured Collinsella sp.
CTCTCCCGTACGCTCAACGATCGCCTGTCTGCATCGTTTAAGCAGGTGAGCGACCAGCTCGAGGCCGTGTACAAGGGCCTGGGTGACATGCAATCTATCGCCACCGGCGTGGGCGACCTTAAGCGCGTACTTGGCAACGTCAAAGCGCGTGGCATTTTGGGCGAGGTGCAGCTGGGTGCAATCCTGGCGGACATCCTTACGCCCGACCAGTATCTGGAAAACGTTGCCACCAAGCCTGGCGCCTCGGAGCGTGTTGAGTTTGCCGTCAAGCTGCCGGTAGACGAGGGCGATCCCGTGCTGCTGCCAATCGACTCCAAATTCCCGGGCGACGCGTACGAGCATCTGCTTGACGCACAAGAGTCGGGTGACGCTGAGGCTGTTGCCGCTGCGCGCAAGATGCTCGATGCGATGGTGAAGCGCGAGGCAAAGGACATCTGCGAAAAGTATCTGAGCGTGCCCGCGACCACCAACTTTGGCATTATGTTTGTGCCGTTTGAGGGCCTGTATGCTGAGGTCGTCAGCCGCCCCGGGCTTATCGAGACCCTGGGCCGCGACTATCACGTCAACGTAGCCGGTCCCAGCACCATGGCCGCCATTCTCAACAGCCTGCAGATGAGCTACCAGACGTTTAGGCTGCAAAAACGTACCGACGACGTACTGCGCGTGCTCTCCGCCGTCAAGGCCGAGCTGCCGCGCTATCAGGCGGCGCTGCGCCGCGCCCAGCAGCAGATTGAGACCGCGGGCAAAACGGTCGAGGGCATCATCACCACGCGCACCAACGTCATGGAGCGCAAGCTCAAGGACATCGACGCGCTGGAAGACGCGCGGGAGGCCGACGAGATTTTGGGCTTGGAGTCCGCAGGCTTACTCGCAGACCAAAAAGACGAGGACTAGTCGCAACGGACGGCGGGGCGCCGGCGTAAACGCGGGTGCCCCACCGCTTTTCGCATCGTGCTTGCCTGAAGTGCACTTCAATGTGCAACAATGGCGTTTCGCCCTATCAGATGCGAAAGGAAGCCCATGTCTCAGAGAAGCACCAGTCCGCTCAAACGCTCCACCGTACGTCGCACGCTGCAGCGTTTTTGGGACGTCACGCGCACACAGCCGTTGATTGTTTTTCTCTCGGTGTTCTCGTCGGCGGGCTATATCTTTTTGCTTACGTTTGCCAACACTTACGTGATGGCCCTTATCGTCGACCGCGTCCAGGCCGGCCCCGTGGCGGGCGACCAGGTGTTTGAGGTCTTTGGTCCCTACATTCTGGCACTCGTGCTCGTTAACCTAGTGGGCCAAATCCTCTCCAAGCTGCAGGACTACACCGTCTACAAGCTCGAGATTGCGGGCAACTATCACCTGGCACGCCTGTGCTTCGACACGCTCTCCAATCAATCCATGACATTCCACACCAGCCGTTTTGGCGGATCGCTTGTGAGCCAGACGAGCCGTTTTATGAGCGGCTATACGGGGCTGGTGGACGTGACGGTGTATTCGCTCATTCCCACCATCACCTCGGTTGTCTGCACGGTGGCGGCGCTCGCCCCGGTGGTGCCGACGTTTACCGTGATCCTGGTGTGCATCATGGTCGTCTACATCGCGTTTGTCTGGCTTGTGTACAAGCGCATCATGCCGCTTTCGGCCGCGACGTCCGCCGCGCAGAACAAGCTCTCGGGCGTGCTCTCCGACGCGGTCACGAACATCTTGGCCGTCAAGACCTGCGGACGCGAGGACTTTGAACGCGATCTGTTCGACGCCGCCGACCGCGCCGCGCGCGACGCCGAGACGGTTTCGATGCACGCCATGATGCAGCGCAACTTTACGACCTCGGGCCTTATCGTCATCACCATGGCCGTGGTGAGTGTGTTCGTCGCGGGCGGCAACGCGTGGTTTGGCATCTCTGCCGGCGCGCTCGTCATGATCTTTACCTATACGTACAACCTCACCATGCGTCTGAACTACGTGAGCTCCATGATGCAGCGCATCAACCGCGCGCTGGGCGATGCGGCCGAGATGACGCGCGTGCTGGACGAGCCACGTTTGGTGGCAGACGACCCGGACGCCCCTGAGCTCAAAGTAACCGAGGGCGCGATTGATTTTGAGCACCTGGGCTTTGCGTACCGTGACGCTGCGGCGGGCGAGAGCGTGTTCAACGATCTGACGCTCCATGTGTCGGCGGGCCAGCGCGTGGGTCTGGTGGGCAAATCGGGCTCGGGTAAGACGACGCTCACCAAGCTGCTGCTGCGCCTGGACGATGTCCAGGGCGGCCGCGTGCTCGTGGACGGTCAGGATGTCTCGCGCTGCACGCAGCAGAGCCTGCGCCGCCAGGTTGCCTACGTGCCGCAGGAGGCGCTGCTGTTCCACCGCTCCATTCGCGAAAACATTGCCTACGGTCGTCCCAGCGCCACTGATGAGCAGATTCGCGAGGCCGCGCGCCTGGCCAATGCCCTGGAGTTTATCGACCGATTGCCCCGTGGCTTTGACACCATGGTGGGTGAGCGCGGCGTCAAGCTCTCGGGCGGCCAGCGTCAGCGCGTGGCTATCGCCCGCGCGATTCTCACCGACGCGCCGATTCTAGTGCTCGACGAGGCGACCTCTGCCCTGGACAGCGAGTCCGAGGCGCTGGTGCAGGAGGCGCTCGAAAACCTGATGCGTGGACGTACCTCCATTGTGGTGGCGCACCGCCTGTCCACCGTGGCGGCGCTCGACCGCATTGTGGTGCTGGCCGATGGTGAGATTGTCGAGGACGGCACGCATGCGCAGCTTGTCGAGGCGGGTGGCGAGTACGCGAGCCTGTGGAGCCGTCAGACTGGCGCATTCTTGGAGGCGTAAGCGTCTCGGACGTGGGACAATTGTTTCCGTGAAGTTATGTTTCTGCCGAGCCGAGGAGTCGTTATGCCACGCGAGACCAATGCCGCCAAGCGCGAGCGCGCCATCGAGGTGTGCGAACGCCTCAACCGTCGCTATGGCCCGGTCGAGTGCTTTTTGGACCACGAGAATCCCTTCCGCCTGCTGATCGCGGTGCTACTCTCGGCGCAAACGACCGATGCGCAGGTCAACAAGGTGACGCCGCGGCTGTTTGCCCAGTGGCCCACGCCCGAGGCCATGGCCGGGGCGAGCGTGGCTGATGTGGCAGACACCATCAAGTCACTCGGCTTCTACAAGAGCAAAGCCAAGCATGCCGTCGAGGCCGCGCAGATGATCGTCGCCGACTATGGCGGCGAGGTGCCGGCCGACATGAAGGAGCTTGTAAAGCTGCCGGGCGTGGGACGCAAGACGGCGAACATCGTGCTCAACGTGGGGTATGGCATCGTGGAGGGCATTGCGGTGGACACGCACGTCAACCGCATTGCGCACCGCCTGATGCTGAGTCCCAAGACGCATGCCAAGGAGCCGCTCAAGACCGAGCAGGATCTGCTCAAGATTTTGCCGCACGAGTATTGGGAGTCGGTCAA
>CALFDL010000048.1 GCA_937950415.1 uncultured Collinsella sp.
AAGGACATGCTCGACATCCGCAAGCGCTTCGAGCCGCGCGCCGAGGAGCTCGCCAAGAAGTACGCCCTGGCCCCCTACACCATGTTCATCGGCTCCGGCGCCCTGTGGGGCGAGACCATCCTGTTCTCGATGTGCATCCTGGAGGAGATGCAGTGGAAGCGCACCCGCTACATCACCTCGGCCGACTTCTTCCACGGCACCCTCGAGCTCGTGGAGCCGGGCGTCCCCGTGTTCCTGTTCATGGGCGAGGACGAGAACCGCAAGCTCGACGAGCGCGTCCGCGCGTTCCTGACCCGCGGCGTGACCGGCGACACCGACATCAACATCATCGACACCGCCGAGTTCGCGATCCCCGGCCTTGACGACGAGTTCCGCGTCATCGTGTCCCCGTGGATTCTGACGGTGCTCGTTACCGACCGCCTGGCTCGCTACTACGAGACGGTCACCAAGCACAACCTCAAGTATCGTCGCTACTATCACCAGTTCGACTACTAAAGAAAACGGGTGCGGGAACGCGCCGGGCTATTGAGAGGAACACAGAATGAGGCAGTACATCATCGCCAGCCATGCGCACTTCGCTACCGGCATCAAGGAGAGTGTCGAGCTGCTCTCGGGCGCTCGCGACAACGTCCACGATCTTTCGATGTTCGTCGATGACCGCATGGACGTGGCCGAGGAGGCCCAAAAACTGCTGGCAGGCATGGCTGCCGACGATGATGTCGTTGTCTGCACCGACCTCTTTGGCGGCAGCGTCAACAACGAGTTCACCAAGATCGTCCAGACGCGTCCCCGCACGTACCTCGTTACCAACATGAACCTTCCTCTGCTTATCCAGCTGCTGTTCTCTGACGAGTCGGCGCCGGTTGAGGAGACGATTCGCGCCATCGTCGCTGCGGACGATACGCGCGTGAAGTTTGTCAACGATCTTTTGGTCGATGACGAAGAGGAAGAAGAGTTCTAATCCGCAGCACCTACTGACGCGCCGTAAGACGGCACAAGACCTTTGGGGGGTCACATTATGATTCAGCTACTTCGCGTCGACCATCGCCTGCTTCATGGCCAGGTCGCGGTCTCTTGGGTCCAGGGCCTTGGCTCCAACTGCATTTTCTGCGTGGGCGATAAGGTCGCCAACGACCCGGTGTGGAAGACGACGCTCAAGATGGGCAAGCCTGCCGGCTGCAAGCTCGTCATCAAGGATATGGCGAATGCCATCGAGGCCATTAACTCGGGTGTGACTGACAAATACAAGATGATTATCTGTGTCGCCACCATCGCTGAGGCAAAGCAGCTTGTTGAAGGCTGCCCGCAGATCAAGTCGGTCAACCTGGGCAACACCAAGCCCAAGGACGAGAAGCGCCCCGATGCTCGTCAGGTCTCTCGTCAGATCTTCCTGACTGCAGCCGAGGAGGCCGATGTGCGCGAGATGCTGAACAACGGCGTCGAGGTCGAGATCCGTCCTCTGGCCGATGACCCCAAGGTCGACTGCGCAAGCGTGCTCTAGGCGTTCAAATTCGAAGAGTCTGAGCTCTTCGTAGTGTCCTATTAGGAAAGGGGGATATATGCTTACCCAAGCAATCCTCATCGGACTTATCGCCGCATTTGGTAAGTTCGACTTCCAGCTCGGTACGCTCTATGCGTTCCGCCCCATCGTCCTGTGCCCGCTCGTGGGCCTGGTGCTGGGGGACCTGC
>CALFDL010000049.1 GCA_937950415.1 uncultured Collinsella sp.
CGGGGTCGTTGCGCGCCCGCCGCTCAGCAGGCTCGCCGTACGGTTCATGTAGCTCATGAGCTGCCCAAAGTGTGCAAACTGGGGGTTTTGGCCATGCGCATAGAAATGCGGCGGGCAGTCCCAGTCGGGGAAGGCGGCCATGCTAAAGGCATGCGGCACAAACCAATTGACGCCGCGCACCAAAAAATGATCGGAGATCCACTTCATCTCGCGTAGGCCTTCGTGCCATCCAAATGCGCCAAAGACCTCGGCCATGCAGCGCCCCTGCTTTTTGGGGTCGAGGTGTGCTGCCGAGGAGCCCAGCTTGGGCAGCACGTAGTTATAGAACTCGAGGTCCCAAACGCCGCGCCCGTAGCTGTGAAGGCCGCGGTCCATACCGGGCACCAGCTGGTTGATCACGATGTCGACGCCCGCCATGTCCTGACCGCCTACGGCGCGGAAGTAGTGCCCGGCGCCCACGCCAAGGCGCGCGTGGCAGTCCTTATCCTCGATAACGTGGCCGATGTATTGCACGCCGTGCGCGCGGCACCAGTCGCCGAGCTGGTCGCAGAAGCACTCCTTATAGAGGGTGCTCGCGATGTCCATATAGACGTGGCGTACGTGCGCGCCGGCCGGCTCGCGGTCCCACAGGTGCGGGAGCTCGGCCAGGTAGCGCTCGCCCAGTGCCGCACGTAGGCGACGCTCAAGCTCGGCCGACCAGGGTAGGGGCGCGGTGGCCTTGCCGATGAGCGTGTCCGAGATGCCATCGGGGCCCGTGGTGCCCTTCTCGTTGGCAAATCCGGGCTCATCGGAGAAAAAGCCCAGGATCGTCTTGCCAAACTCATCGCCCAGATGCTCAAAATGCGGCTCGTAGACAGCATCGATGAGCTGCGCCACCGAGGCGCGGTCGACCATATTGATGTAGTCCTCGTTGTAGGAGGTCTTGCCGCTCGTGAACATCACGCATGCCTGCATGAGGCCCGCAGGTGCATCGAAGACCAGGCGGCTGGGGTTGCCGTCTGCATCGTCGATTACTCGGTAAGCGACGTCGACGGGGCTGCCGTCCTGCATAAATGTCACGCCGTAGAAGCGCTCCGTTTTGTCGAGCATGTTGGCGAGCGCGATGCTCGCGGCGGACGTGGGGCCCACGATGTCGAACGTGCGGTGCGTGAGCACGATCTTGCGGAGCTCGGACACGGCCTCCTTGACGGCGCCGTTGGCAAAGCCCGTGGGGAAGTGCGCGTCGTCCAAGATCCAGAGCTTAAGGCCCAGCTGCTTGCACTCGTCAATGACAAAGCGCAAGTCGCGCCACCAGCCCTCGCCGCAAAAATCGGGGTGTGGGCGGCTTTCGAGACAGACCTCGTGGATGTCGGCGCCGGCGATCTTTTCCAGATACTCGGCAATGGTCTTATGGCTCTCGCCCTTCATCCACAAAAACGGAAGCACGTGGTTGTCGTATGTGCCCTCGAGCACCTGCTGATAGTACGCGGTCATGGATCCTCCTTGGCTCGATCGATCTGCTGCATAGCACAGATTATGGACGTGTCGGCGCACTCTGCTAATATCTGAATCACGACGAACTATGACCAAATCAACGATTGGCAAGCCATGGAGATCGACGAGCTCGAGCGTAGGCTCAGCGAACTGAGCGCCAGTGAGATCGCTTATAAAGACGGCATGGCATTTGATTGGTCGATTATGACCGAGCATGTCGAAATCGACGGATGCCCAGTGCGCAAGATTGGGCAGCCAGGGTTTGCCTATGCCCAGCCCGGCATGCCGCGTGGCCTGACGATAAGGAAAAACTCGCGCTTTAATGCAGTTCCCGAGCACGTGCATGATTACGTGGAGATGAGCTATGTGTATCGCGGGCGCTGCCCGCAGACGGTGGCGGGGGAGAGGCTCGAGCTGGGTCGCAACGAGGTGCTTTTGCTCGACGCCCTCTGCCCGCATGCCGTGGCGGCGCTTGGTGAGGACGACATCATGCTAAGCATGACCGTTTCACGCTCTTTTTTGCGCCGGAGCCTCGAGTCGAGCCTCTCGCGCGAGAGCGCGGTCTCGCGGTTTTTGTTCAACGCGCTCAACAGTGAGACGGACCATCGGGGCCATGTCCGTTTTTACTGCGGCGAGAGCCGTCGGATTCGGCGCTACATGCAGGAGATGCTCTGTGAGCTGTACGACCCGAGCCCCAACGGTTCCGAGATCGTCCTGCGTTTGTTTCAGCTGTTTTTGGCCGAGCTCATGGATTGCTACGAGCGCGAGCTGGTGCGCGGCGCGGCGGACGGCGCGGCGGGGCCCACTGCCCTGGTGACGGGAATGCTTGGCTATATCGATCGCGAATTCGCCGCGTGCTCCCTCGAGGGGATGGCGGCGGAGTTTGGCTTGAGCCCTAATTATGCGACGGCGCTCCTCAAGCGGCATGTGGGCAAGACCTTTAGGCAGCTTGTGCAGGAGCGACGTCTGGTACGTGCGGCCGAGCTTCTGCGCGATGGCGCCACGGCCGGGGCGGCTGCGCATGCGGTGGGCTATGAAAACATGAGCTTCTTCTACCGTAAGTTTCACGACAAGTATGGCTGCACCCCCGCGGCATACCGCCGGTAAGCGCGGGGCGGATCGTCTTCGCTCCTTCGGTGTCAAAAAGTTTCAGCTGCAGCGCTGTTGCAGCGCGCGTCTGCGAAAAGAAGTGTCCAAATCGGCGCCTTCGCCCTGGCCTGGAGCGACTCGGCGGCATACTCGTTTCATCAGCAACACGCATGAGCGAGGAGGCACTTATGGGATTCCCCGAGGGTTTCTATTGGGGTGGCGCTACCGCCGCCAATCAGTTTGAGGGCGCTTGGAACGTGGACGGCCGCGGTCCGTCGGTCGACGACCACTTCTTGGGCGGCAGCTACAAGGAACCGCGCCAGATTACGATCGACATCGACCCCAACCGCTTCTACCCCAATCATGACGGCATCGATTTCTACCATCACTACGAGGAGGACATCGCGCTGTTCGCCGAGATGGGCTTCAACATGTTCCGCATGTCCATCTCTTGGAGCCGCATCTTCCCCAACGGCGACGACGCCGAGCCCAACGAGGCCGGCCTCGCCTTTTACGACCGCGTCTTCGACTGCCTGCGCGCTCACAATATCGAGCCGCTCGTGACCCTGTCGCACTACGAGATGCCCTATCACCTGGTCGAGAAATACAACGGCTGGGCGAGCCGCGAGCTCATCGGCTTCTTTGAGAAGTACTGCCAGACCGTCTTCGACCGCTATCAGGACAAGGTCAAGTTCTGGCTCACCTTCAACGAGATCAACTGCGGCACTCAGGACATGGGCAACCTCTTTGAGACCAGCATGATTCAGGGCTTTGAGGGCCCGGCTTCGGCGGTCCATACTACGCCGCAGGCTCGTATGCAGGCGCTGCATCACCAGTTTGTCGCCAGCGGCCGCGTCGTGCGCTATGCCCACGAGCACTACCCGCAGTTTAAGATGGGCAACATGGACTGCTTCATCCTCTCCTATGCCGCCACGTGTGATCCGGCCGACGTGTTCGCCACGCAGCAGGAGATGAATACCATGAACTGGTACTGCTCCGACGTGCAGGTGCGCGGCAAGTACCCGTTCTATGCCAAGCGCTTCTGGGCCGAGAACGATGTCGAGCTCGTGATGGAGGACGGCGACCTGCAGGATATCGCCGACGGCAAGGTCGATTTCTACACCTTTAGCTACTACATGTCCGGCACCGTGGGCACCCACAAGGATCACGAGATGACCGAGGGCAACATGACCTTTGGCGGCAAGAACCCCTATCTGGAGTCCACCGATTGGGGCTGGCAGATCGATCCGCTGGGCCTGCGCATCGCCCTCAACGAGATTTACGCCCGCTACGAGATTCCGCTGATGGTGGTCGAGAATGGCATGGGCGCCTACGATGAGGTCGAGGAGGACGGTTCCATCCACGACCCGTACCGCATCGCCTACTTGCAGAGCCACATCAAGGCCATGGGCGAGGCCATTGCCGACGGCGTCGACCTGATCGCCTACACCTGGTGGGGTCCCATCGACCTGGTGTCCGCCGGCACCGGCGAGATGCGCAAGCGCTATGGCTTCATCCACGTCGATAAGTACGACGACGGCACCGGTACCTACGAGCGCCGCCGCAAGGACAGCTTCTACGCCTACCAGAAGATCATCAAGTCCAACGGTGCCGAGGGCCTGGATTAATCGACAATATGAGTGCCACCGGGGAAAAGCGTTGGGATGGGCTCGCGATTCGAGTCCCCACCTTAGCATTTGAACCATTTGGCACTATAATCACCATAGGCATGCGCATAACGTTGCGCTTAATCAAGAGGAGAAAACGTATGGGTCTGTTTGACATGTTCAAG
>CALFDL010000050.1 GCA_937950415.1 uncultured Collinsella sp.
AGTTGCGGTGAAATAGGGACTGAATAGGCCTTTTAGCAGGCCAAACAGTCCCTATTTCACCGCAACTTCGGGTGGGGGTTCGTGGCGTTGTGATGACCTGCGCAAATACGGACTTGCACAAAACATGTAAACGGTTGGCGCGCCCATTGGACTGTTTGCTTGGGCTGCGGATTCGTAATCTGACCTTGTCAAATAAAAGACTCGCGCATACGAGATGCGCTGTCGGACAAGGAGGCAGAAATGTGCGAGAAAATGTGGGCAGGTGTCGTCCACGCTAAGGACGACATTCGCTACGAACAGATCGATAAACCCGAGCCCAAGGCTGGAGAGGTCCTGGTCAAGGTCAAGTACTCGGGTATCTGCGGTTCGGATGTCCCGCGCGTGCTGGGCGATGCCTGCCATTACTATCCCAATGTGCTTGGCCATGAGTTTTCCGGCACGATCGAGAGCGTTGGCGAGGGCGTCGAGGGTCTTAACCGCGGCGATCGCGTTGCCGGCGCACCGCTTGTCCCCTGCATGAAGTGCGAGGATTGCCAGCGCGGCGACTACTCCCTGTGCAAGCATTACAGCTTTATCGGTACGCGTCAGTTTGGCAGCTTCGCGGAGTATGTCTGCATTCCGGCTGTTTGCGCCGTTAAGTTTGACGAGACCGTGAGCTTTGAGCAGGCGGCGCTCATTGAACCTACGACCATTGCGCTTCACGGACTGGAGCGCCTGGACTTTAAGGGCGGTAAGACCGTTGCGGTTCTGGGCGGCGGCACCATTGGCATTATCACGGTTCAATGGGCGCGCGCGTTTGGCGCCCGTGAGGTTACGGTGTTCGATGTGATTCCGGAGCGCTTGGACTTTGCCAAGAAAATGGGCGCCACAAGTGTCGTGAACTCCATGGACGATGATTGGAAAGACCAAGTTGCCGCCATTACCGACGGTCGTGGATACGACTATGTCTATGAAACTGCGGGCGCCAATGCAACCATGCATATGGTATTTGAGGTCGTGGGCAACAAGGGCCAGGCGTGCTTGATCGGCAAGCCCACGCGCGAGCTTACCTTTACCGTGGCTGAGTGGGAAAAGCTGAATCGCAAGGAGTTTACCCTTACGGGTTCATGGCTCGGCTACACCGCTCCATTCCCGGGACACGAATGGACTCTGACGGCCGAAGCGTATCGCAACGGCATGATTCCCTATGACGAGGGTCACATTTTTGACAAGTATCCGCTCGCTAAGATCTCTGAGGCATTCGATCAGTTCCGAACCCCTGGCTTGGTCAAGGGCAAGATCCTCATTGATTGCGAGCAATAAAGAGCTCAAACCATGCATGGCGAAAAGAACCGACGGGCAACCGTCAGGGTGCCTCGCTACGCAACCATTGTCAAAAAGAAATTAAGAGCGTGACACAGGTCGCCTCTAAAGAACGTTTATAGAAAGGAAACTACCATGACTACGACGGCAGACTGGAAAGACGGAGAGAAGATCATCGGTGCTTGCATGAACTGCGCCGAGTACACCAACCTCGAGAAGACCATCGCTGAGCTTGATGCCGCAGGTGTCGACCTGTATCACCTGGACATCATGGACGGAACATTTGTCCCCAATATTGCGCTCGGCCCCCAGGACGTGCAGGCCATCTCCAAGCTGACCGGCAAGGTTTGCGATGTGCACCTGATGGTTCAGGACGCACCCAAGTACATCGATATGTTTGTCGGGATGGGCGCTCAGATTGTCCACGTTCACTCCGAGAACGATTCCCAGATCACTCGAACCCTGCAGCATATTCGTGACCTTGGCGCCAAGTCGAGCCTGGCAATTAGCCCCTGCACATCGTTCGAGACGATTCAGGAGTCGCTCAACGTATGCGATTATGTGCTGGTCATGCGTGTCAATCCCGGCTTTGCCGGCCAGAAAGCCCTGCCGTTTGTCGACGAGAAGATCAAAAAGCTCGTGGCTGCCAAGGAGCAGTATGGCTATAAGATTTTGGTCGATGGCGGCGTCTCGGCCGAAAGCGTTCGCGATCTGTGGAAAGTCGGCGTTGATGGTTTTTGCCTGGGCAATGCCGGCCTGTTTGGCAAGGACCGCACGTATGCGCAGATTATCGAGGAGCTGCGCTCGTACCCCAAGTAGGGGTCGGCGCGTCAAACCGACCGTTTAGCCAAATAGTACAAAGCGGGTAGACGGTGGGTTCGTATTATTGGGCTGTTACCTTGGGGGCAAAGGCGCGATAGTGGCATCAGCGAAACGGGTCACGTCGGCCGGCGCCCCCATCAAACTGCATTGCATGGCGGCGGACGCCTGTCCGTCAGCCAGTCAGATAGGAGTACATCATGAGCAAGAGCACGGTTAAGGTTTTGGTCGCTTGCGGCAGCGGTGTTGCAACCTCTACGGTCGCCCAGGCTGCTGTTAAGGAAATTGCAGAGCGCGCGGGCGTCCCCGTTCAGATCTTTAAGGGCACGATTGGCGAGGTCGGCGTCAAGCAGTACGACGTTGACATCGTTTGCACGACGACCAATTATCGCAAGCCGCTGGAGCGCCCGTTCCTGAGCGTCTTTCCGCTGATCTCGGGCATTAACAAGGACAAGTGCGAGTCCGATTTGGTCGAGCTGCTCAAGAAGGTCCAGGCTGAGTAGCCACACATTGCGTTGTGCCTTGCACGCGAGAAAGCCCTTACCATCGCTAGGAGATGAACTTCATGGATATCGCACTTGCGTTCTTTAAAGAATTTATCAATATGGGCGCCGCCGTTATGCTGCCCGTCGTCATTCTCATCCTTGGCCTGTTCTTTCGTATGAAGCCTGCCCAGGCTTTGCGCGCCGGCCTTCTTGTCGGCATTGGCTTCCAGGGCGTGGTGCTTACCATCAACTTTTTGCTGAGCACCATTCAGCCTGCGCTGGACTATTACACCGCCCTTGGCTCTGGTTACGATGTGGCCGAGATCGGCTTTGCGGCGCTGGGAGGCGCCAGCTGGACGACTCCGTTCGCTGTGTTTGCCATCCCCGCTATCGTCATCGTCAACATTATCCTGCTGCGCCTTAAGGTGACCAAGGTTTTGAATGTCGACATTTGGAACTTTATGCACTTCCTGGTTCCCGGCGCCCTTGCCTATGTGCTGTTTGGCAATGCGGTTATCGGTTTTCTGGTCGCTCTGGCGCTTTCGGTCGTAACCTTGTTCGTTGCCGAGAAGGTGGCTCCCAAGTGGGGAGAGTTCTTTGGCCTTGAGGGCACTGCCTGCACCTGCCTGGGTTACATCGTCTATGAGTACCCCCTGAGCGTGCTCATCAACAAGATCATCGACGTTATCCCCGGCCTCAACAAGATCGACCTCGACCTCGATACCCTGTCGTCGAAGATTGGCATTTTGGGCGATCCCGCGGTTATCGGCCTGTTTGTCGGCGGCTTTTTGGGCATTATGACGCAGCAGGACTTTGCAACCATCGTTACCATGTGCGTTGGCATGGCTGCCGTCATGGTGCTTCTGCCCCGCATGGTCGCCATCATGATGGAGGGCTTGACTCCCATCGGTGCCGGTGCAAACGAGTTCGTTAAGAAGCACATCGATTCCGACGCCAATTTTTATGTGGGCATGGACATCGCGCTTGCCCTGGGCGACCCGTGCTGCATCACCTGCACTGCCATCATGATTCCGGTTACCGTCGGTCTGGCATTCCTTGTTCCCGACATGCGCTTCTTCCCGGCGGCAATCTTGGCCGAAGTCTGCTATGTCGCTCCCATGGCCGTACTTTCGAGCAAGGGCAACGTGTTCCGTACCCTGGTGTGCATGACAGTCTTCATGTATCTGATGCTCTTCTTTGCCAATATGTTTGCCCCCTATGCCACGCAGATGCTTAACGCCTGCGGCATCGATGCGGGTGGTCACCTGGTGACGGCTTCGCACTTTGGCTACAATCCCGGCAACCTGATCGTGTCCTTTATTGCCAAGGCAATGGGTATCTAGCGGACGGTGATAACAATGGATGGAGCAACGACTCTCCAAAAGGCGCCTGATGCAACCTGCGATGGCGCAACGAAAGGCTTCCTCGCTATTGAGGGAAGCGCCAAGACTTCGATCGAGGCTATCGAACTGTGCGGACGAGAGCTTGAGCGCCAGGGATATGTGACGGGCGCCTTTGCTCAGGGCTGTATTGAGCGAGAGGTCAACTTTCCCACGGGCATCTGCACCGACATCCCCGTAGCGTTGCCCCACTGCAAGTCCGATGCAATAATTACGAGCGCCCTGTGCTATCTTCGACTTGATTCGCCCGTTCGGTTTGCCCGCATGGACGACGAGGAGGAATTCGTCGAGACCCGCCACATCTTTAATTTGGCGATTGCGCCCGGCGATCATCTTGAATTTCTTTCCAAGACGATGCAGCTGCTGGCGGACCCCGCGGTACTTGAAAGCTTTGAGAATATGTCGATCGGCGATGTCGCCGAGTATCTAAAGACGCATTTGTCGTAACGAACAGGAGGAGCCATGTCGGTCAAAAAGCGGAGCGCTGAGATACTCCGTCGCCTCGTCGATGCGCCGAGCCATCGTCTAAGGCTCAGTGCGCTCGTGGATGACTATCGCATCTCGGAAAAAACGCTTAGGGCCGACATCGCCTCCTCTGCTGCGTTTGCCCAAGATCCACGCGGCGATTCTATGGTCGAGATTTCGGAAAGCCATGTATCGCTCGTCGCGGGCGCCGATGTTAAGGGCCTTGCGGATTTGCTCGACAGCATGGACTTATACGATTACCGCTTGTCGTTTGATGAGCGCAAGTTCTTTATCGCCTGTACGCTCCTTTCGCTCGGCCCCGATGAATGGTGCTCGATGCAGCAGTTGGCCGACGCGATGTATGTGACGCGCAATACGGTGATTTCGGACGTTAAGGCCGTCGATGACTATCTGGCCGGTTACGGGATTGCCCTGGTGAGTAAGAGCAAGCGAGGGCTTCGCGTCGAGGCAACCCCTGCTCAGACGAGCGATTTGGTGGTCGATCTGTTTTCCGAGGTGTTGGCCCAGCGACTGTGTCGTCACGACTATTTTTCGCATTTGATTTCGCAGGTTCTCGGTGCTCAGATTGAGATCGACGATTTACTTGACGCGACGCGCACGTTCTTAAAGAGCAAGAATATCTTTTTGGCCGTGACTGTTGAGATCGAGATTGTCGCCAGCCTGATGGTTGCCTTAGGGTTTAACGGGGGCGTTGCGCCGATTATTGCAGATACGGACGGCCCGTTTGCCTGCGCCGAGGTGCAAGATCGTCCGCTCGACGTTATTGGCCAGCTGGTGCAGTTTGTGGCGTCCAAGCTGGACATGGGTGTTTTGGATGGTGGCCGTATCGCCGCGATTGAACAGATGATATTGGGTCGCAATTTGTCGCCCCACATTAGGCGCTTTGACGATTTTGATCTGTACTGCGCTATCACCCATTTTCTGCTGCTGGTGGCGCGCGAGATCGATATCGATATTCAAAATGACGACCTGCTGGTGGAATCCCTTCTCTCGCACCTTAAGAGTGTTTCGAATTGGAGTTCCGATGCCTTTGAGGTGGGTGTTTCCGGGCCGTCCGGGGTGATGGTCGGTATGGTGCAAAAGGCCGCCGAGCCGCATTTTCACGTGCTCGAGGATTACCTCAACCGCACTATGGATTACTCGATGCGCGCAAGCGTAGTGATTCACATCTGCGCCGCACCCTATCGTTCCGAAAGTTCTATGCGCTCGTGCAACGTGCTCATCTCGTGTCCGTCCTCGGTGGCAACAAGTAAGTACCTCGAAGCGCAGATTGATCAGTACTTTAAACTGAATGTTTGCGGCATTGTCCAAACCGCGGCGATCGAAGCGGGGGAGGCACCGCTTGATGAGATTGACTTTGTCATCTCGACAGTTCCGTTGACCAACGTTTCGATTCCCGTGGTGGTCGTAAGCCCCGTCCTTTCGGTCGATGACATTAATCGTGTTCAGGCGCGTGCTTTTAAGCAGAGTAGGCGAGAGGGGCTGCCGGTCAAGGACGGTCCTTCGATTATCTCCGAGTTGTGCCGTGTGTACGAGCAAGGAAATGCCCGTAAAACGGCATACCTCAATCGTGAGCTGGCTGCAGTTTTGGAGCGGGTGAGTCGAATTGAGATGGAGACGACAAGTTCATCTCCCTTGCTTCGCATGCTCGATCGTCGTTTTATCTGCGTTGAGCGTGCGGCGCTTCCGTGGCGCGAGGCGATGCGCTGCGCTTCGGCGCGACTTATGGACGAAGGTTATTTCACTTCTGCGTATGTCGATAAGGCGATTGATAACGTTGAGGAATACGGTTCCTACATCATTGTGAACCAAGGAATTGCGCTTGCTCATGCGGGCAGCGAAGATGGTGTTCATAAAGATGGACTTGGCCTACTGGTCTCGCAAGAGGGTATCGAATTCGATGAGGGCGATCGCGTTCATCTCCTCTTCTTCTTTTCTCAGGTGGGCAATGGCGATTACCTCGAGCTGTTCCGTGAAATTATTCGACTCGGAAATGACCAGGCCGGTATGGCTCTTATCTGTAATGCCGAATCGGCTGAAGATGCGTATCAGTCCTTAGTTGAAATGCTGGCAGATTATGGGGTCATGGCATAGTTTGGCCCTTTGATCCGTTCCCCTAAAGAAGTTGCGGTGAAATAGGGACTGAATAGGCCTTTTAGCAGGCCAAACAGTCCCTAT
>CALFDL010000051.1 GCA_937950415.1 uncultured Collinsella sp.
CCGTCCATCTCGGTCAGCAGCTGGTTGAGCGTCTGCTCGCGCTCGTCGTTGCCGCTAAAGCCGCCGCCGTCACGCTTTTTGCCGATGGTATCGATCTCGTCGATAAATACGATACAGGGAGCCTTTTCCTTGGCCTGCTTAAACAGATCGCGTACCTTGGCGGCGCCGCGGCCGACAAACATCTCGACGAACTCAGAACCCGAAATGCTAAAGAACGGCACGCCCGCCTCACCGGCCACAGCCTTGGCAAGCAGGGTCTTACCGGTACCCGGAGGGCCAACAAGAAGAGCACCGCGCGGCAGTTTGGCGCCGATCTCCTCGTAGCGCTGCGGCTTCTCCAGAAAGTCGACGACCTCCTTGAGAGACTCCTTGGCCTCTTCCTGGCCGGCGACATCCTTAAAGGTCACGCCCACGTCCTTGGAGGCGATCACGCGCGCGCCGGACTTACCCAGTCCGCCGCCGCCAAAACCGCCGCCGCCAAAGTTCATCGACGGACCGTCATCGCCCATGGCCTTCTTCATGCGGCGGTTGAGCCACCAGCCGATCAGGAAGAAAATCGCCATGGGAAGAATGAGGGTGAGCAGGTAGTAGGTCATCAAACCCGAGTTTTTATCGGGAACGACCGACTCCAGCGAAGCGCCAGACTCAAGCACGCGATCGGTAAAGCCCGCGTCATTCGGCACACCGGTCGTCTTGTAGGCGATGTTCTCGTCCTCGCCCTTCTTGGTGTAATAAATCGAGTAATCATCCGTGTTGTACTCGACCTTGTCGACGCTCTTCTTATCGAGCGCTTTGACAAACGTCGAATAATCGGTCTTCGTAATCTGCTGCGTGTGACCGATGTTGGGGAACAGAACGGTCGAGAGCACGAGGTAGACGACGAAGGCGATGAGCACGTAGAGGATCATATTCCGTCTACGTTTATTGTCATCCATCTCCATCTGCTTGAACTCCATCTACTGGGGTTGATAATGCTTTCTAGAATACCCAACCCGGACGGCGATAAACCGACGCCGGGCACGAAAGGACAGAGATGGCATCACTGTAAGTCGGCAAGGTTCAAATCTATACAGGCGACGGCAAGGGCAAGACGACGGCTGCGCTGGGGCTCGCTCTGCGCGCCACGGGCTATGGACTTAACGTGCTCATGCTTCAGTTTGCCAAGAAGCTGCACTGCGCCGAACATGACGCAGCACCTCGATTGGGGCTACGCATCGTACAGGCCGACCGCGACACACCCGAAGCCTGTGCCGCGCAGATCATGGAGCTGGCGCGCGAGCAGATTAGCCAGGTCGACGTGCTGATCTTGGATGAGCTGGGAGAAGCCATGCGCCGAGGCTTTGTGACGCGCGAAGATGTTGAAGCGTTGATTGCGATGAAACCAACCATCACAGAGCTCGTGCTCACCGGCCGCGGGCTGCTGCCCCTCGCCGACCTTGCCGACCTAGTAACCGAAATGCGCCCCGTCAAACACTACTTCGACGAAGGCCTCCTAGCCCGCCAAGGCATCGAATACTAGCCATTGCGGACGTCCCCAATGGCTAGGCGGTGGCGCGGCCTAGCCAGTTGCCGCTGTGGTGGTAGATGGTGAACATTGTGGCCGTGATAAGCCAGGTTACGGGGTAAACCAGCAGCAGGTGCTCAAGCGATGGATCGAACGGCATAATCGCAAACACCCAGATCACCCTGAGCACGACAGTGCCAAAAATCGTGAGCAGCATGGGCTGCAAGCTCACGCCGGCACCGCGAATGGAGCCCGACGCGTTTTCGATAATCGAGAAGATCGCGTAGAACGGCGCGATAAAATGAAGAATCGTCGTGGTGTACGCCGAAATCGAAGCATCGTCGACAAACAGACGCGACAACGGACCCGAGAACACCAGCAGCACGGCAGACAGGCCACCAATGAGCATAAACGACAGCACGAGCGACGTATGGTAGCCCTTGCGCATACGCTCGTAGTTGCGTGCGCCAAAGTTTTGCGCCGAGAACGTGGTGATCGAAACGCCAAGCGCCTCGGTAACCATCCAGACAATGCCATCCAAACGGCCCGAAAGACCCCACGCCGTGGCGACATCGGCACCAAACGAATTGACCGACACCTGAATCAAAACGTTGGAAATCGAATACGCAGCAGACTGAAAGCCAAGCGGCAGACCACACGAGATCATGCTCTTACAAATGCCAGGATCAATGCCGAGTTTGGACAGTGAAAGCCGCCAAGCGCCCGGTGCGTGCATCATACGAATCACGATCATCGTAGCGTTGGAGCAAATGGTCAGCGCCACCGCGATGCCGCAGCCCAGAGCCTCCATATGAAGCACGGCAACGAAGATGACGTCCAGCACCGCATTAACAAGGCAGCCGGAAGCGATGATCACAGCAGGCCCGCGCGTGTCGCCCACGGCGCGCAGCAGTGCCGTTCCCATATTGAGCAGCAGCGCCGCAACCATGGCGGCAAAATAGCAACGAGCATAGGCCACGCCCTCGGCCAATAGTTCATGCGGCGTGTTCATAAGCGCCAGCATGGGTTCAACGAACACTATGCCAAGAATCGAGAAAACGATACCGCCCACCAGCGCGAGCG
>CALFDL010000052.1 GCA_937950415.1 uncultured Collinsella sp.
AATCCGGGGTGGATGCACTGGCGCAGGATGCCGCCCAGATGCTGCTCGCGCTCCACGATGGCTACGCGTGCGCCGGCCTTGTGCGCGGCAAGCGCGGCCGCCATGCCGGCAGGTCCGCCGCCGATAACGACCACGTCGAAGGCTTGCGTTTGTACGGCGTCGCCCGCAGCTGCAACCGCGGCATCTCGCCCAGCAACCATATTCAGATTCGTCGCCATCCTAGCGTACCCCCTTCAGCGGTCCCTCGACCAGCCAAGATCCGGCATCCTCCAGTAATACCTCGCTGGGGTCGCAGCCCAGCTCTCGGGCAAGAATCGCCACCACACGGCTCTGGCAAAAGCCACTCTGGCACCGACCCATGCCGGCGCGGCAGCGGCGCTTGACGCCCTCGACCGAAACCGCGCCCGGGCGGCGTCGAATCGAGGCCACGATCTCGGCCTCGGGCACCGTCTCACAGCGGCAGGCGATCTGTCCCCACGCGGGATCAGACTCAATGAGTTCTTCCTTGCGCGCAAGCGGCGCGCGATCAAAGTCGTCCGGCGCGCGGCGAATCGGGTTCCAGTCGTCCCGTTCGCGCAGGTTCACGCCGGCATTGCGCAGGACCTGTTCCATGCGCTCGGCAATGGCCGGCGCGCTTGCCACACCCGGCGACTGAATGCCCGCCGCCTGGAAAAGCCCCGGCACCACGGCCGACTGTTCAATATAGAAGTCGTTCGTTCTCTGAATGACCGGACGCCCGCCGGCAAATGCGCGCACCACGCGGCGCGTATCCAGATCGGGCACCAGTCTGCGCGCGCTGGCCAACAGCGCGTTCACATCGCTCGCATAGGTCTGCGTGTCGCCCGGCTCGCGCACGGCAGCCGTGGCGGTGATCACGGTGTTGCCGTGCACGGTGCCCGTGACGATAACACCCTTCGACACCGGCGTCGGCACGGGGTAGAGCGGCATGAGCGCACGCGGCTCCTTGTCCAGCACCACGATGTTGCCCTGACGCCAGACCATCTGGAACTCCTCGGCGCCCGCCATATGCGAGATGTCGGCGGCGCCGTTGCCCGCGGCGTTTATCAGATAGCGGCAGCGCACGTTGCCAACGGGGGTCGCCAGTGTGAAGCGCGCGTCGTCGCCCGAGCCCGCGACTTCAATTGCCTCCACTGGTGCGGAGCGCATAAACGTCACCCCGTTGGCCACGGCGTTCTCCAGCGCGGCGATGGCAACCTCAAACGGGTCGACAAACCCAGTCGATGGGCACCACAACGCGCACGTTACATCGGTACTGGCGCGCGGCTCTAATTCGTGGATGCGCTCGGGGCCGATAATCGCCAGCTCGGGAACGCCGTTCGCCAGGCCATTCTGGAGCAGCTTCTCCAGGTGTGCACGGTCTTCGTCGTTAAACCCCAACACCATCGACCCGGTGCGGCAAAACAAAAAGCCCAACTCCTGCGCCCACGTACCGTACAACTCGCAGCCACGGGCGTTGACCTGCGCCTTAACCGTGCCCGGTGCCGGATCGTAGCCGGCGTGCACCAGGCCGCCGTTGGCCTTCGACGCTCCCAGCGCAATATCGTTAGCCGCCTCGACCACGCAAATGGACAGGTCAAATCGCGCGAGCTGCCGCGCGATGGCGCATCCGGTGATGCCCGCGCCCACGATCGCGATATCAAACGTTTCTGTCACAGTGCCTCCCAGACGAGTTGACAGGCTGTCAATAAAACCATCCTACGGTCTGCGCGCCCCTAGTGCGGCGGCAATGCGGCGAACAGCCCCGCAACACCCGCCAACGGCAGGAGAGGGGAAGCTCAGCAACGTCGATAATCTTGCCTGCCAGCTCTGGTGTCGGAGATTTGTCTCGATCTGTAACATCTGGGACCACTTTCGCCGAGTGGTTGTTACAGATTGAGACATTGGGCCTGGACGTTTTCCTTTGTCTCAATCTGTAACAGTTAGCTGATGATTTGGGTTCTAGATGTTACAGATCGAGATTGAAGTCGGGGAGGGACCCCTGTGTCTCGATCTGTAACACCTAGACCCGGATTCCGCTCCCACCTGTTACAGATTGAGATGTTTGTGTCCGCGCCAGCCCCGCCCCTAGCCGTGGTCCCATATAAACAAACCCCGTGGTAAACTTGACCGGACTGTTAATATTCCGAAAGGTACCCGTAATGTCCAAGTACATCTCCGAGCTCATGTCGCCGCAGCTTATGGGCGTCGTCTATGCCTTCGTTGGCTTTATTATCGCCCTGTATGTGCTGTCGGTCGTCTATGTGTTCATCGACGCTCGCCGCCGCGGCGCCAGCGCCTACGTGGCATGGGGCATTATCGCCCTTATCCCGTTTGTGGGCCTCATTGCCTACCTGGTCCTGCGCCCGCACTCCTACGCGTCCGACCGCGAGGAGCAGGAGCTGGACATGGCCCTGCGCGAGCGCCAGCTTGCCCAGTACGGCACCTGCCCGCAGTGCGGCGCGCCCATCGAGAAGGACTTCGTCGTCTGCCCGGTGTGCGATACCCAGGTTCGCAACGTCTGCCCCAGCTGCCATCGCCCGCTCGATGCGCACTGGAAGGTCTGCCCCTACTGCCGAACTCGCATCCAGTAACGCATCCATCGCCGGGCCGGCCGCTAGCCACGGGCACCGCGCGTCCCGCGCAAGCCACACGCGCACCCCGCGCCCACGCGATGAAGCATGCGTAGAAAATCGCCCGCCGTGCCATTAAGGTACGGCGGGCGCTTGTATACCAAGGCAACCTGCCTATAATGATGCAAGTCAAAACGCCGAGCGCATCGCACGCACTTGCATCAGGCATCCGAGAGGAGAAAACATACCCATGAAGGCACTCTACAATGACGGTTCGGTGGCCGAGCTCCCGCAGGACGAGGTCACGCACGTCATCCGCCACTCCGCCGCGCACATCATGGCGCAGGCCATCAAGCGTCTCTATCCCGAGGCCGACTTTGCCTACGGCCCCGCGACCGACAACGGCTTCTACTACGACGTCGACCTGCCCGAGGGCTTCAAGATCAGCGAGGACGACTTCCCCGCGATCGAGGCCGAGATGAAGAAGATCGTTAAGGAGAACCTCAAGTTCACCGTGTACGAGAAGCCCCGCGCCGAGGCCATCGCCCTTATGGAGGAGCGCGGCGAGAACTACAAGGTCGAGCACATCGGCGACCTTGACGACGACGCCCGCATCACCTTCTACCAGCAGGGCGACTATATCGACATGTGCGTCGGCCCCCACATCTGCTACACCAAGGCCCTCAAGGCCTTTAAGCTCACCGGCGTCTCGGGTGCTTACTGGAAGGGCGACAAGGACAACAAGATGCTCACCCGCATCAACGGCGTCGCCTTTGCCACCAAGGAAGAGCTCGACGAGCACATGCACATGCTGGAGGAGGCCAAGAAGCGCGACCACCGCAAGATCGGCCGCGAGATGGACCTCTTTATGATGCGCGACGAGGCCCCCGGCTTCCCGTTCTTCCTGCCCAACGGCATGATCCTTAAGAACACGCTGCTGGACTACTGGCGCGAGATTCACCACAAGGCCGGCTACGTGGAGATCTCCACGCCGCTCATCATGAACAAGCAGCTATGGAAGACCTCGGGCCACTGGGACCACTACAAGGACAACATGTACTCCACTGTCATCGACGACGAAGAGTACTGCATTAAGCCTATGAACTGCCCGGGCGGCGTGCTGGTGTACGCTTCCAAGCCGCACTCCTATCGCGAGCTGCCCATCCGCGCCGGCGAGATTGGCCTGGTGCACCGCCACGAGCTGCGCGGCGCCCTGCACGGCCTGTTCCGCGTGCGTTGCTTTAACCAGGACGACGCCCACCTGTTTGTGCGTCCTGACCAGCTGACCGACGAGATCGTGGGCGTGGTCAACCTCATTGACTCCGTGTACCAGAAGTTTGGCTTTAAGTACCACGTTGAGCTTTCCACCCGCCCCGAGGACTCCATGGGCTCGGACGAGGACTGGGCTCGCGCCGAGGAGGGCCTGCGCACCGCTCTGGAGCAGCTGGGCATGGACTACGAGGTCAACGAGGGCGACGGCGCCTTCTACGGCCCCAAGATCGACTTCCACCTGGAGGACTCGCTCGGCCGTACCTGGCAGTGCGGTACCGTCCAGCTCGACTTCCAGATGCCGCTCAACTTTGATCTGGAGTACGTGGACGCCGACGGCACCAAGAAGCGCCCCATCATGCTGCATCGCGTGTGCTTTGGCTCCATCGAGCGCTTCATCGGTATTCTGATTGAGCACTTTGCGGGCAAGTTCCCCACCTGGCTGGCTCCCGTACAGGTCAAGGCGCTTCCCGTCTCTGAGAAGAGCCGCGACTACGCCCACGAGGTGTGCGCCAAGCTGGAGGAGGCCGGCATTCGCGTGGTTTGCGACGACCGCGACGAGAAGATCGGCTACAAGATCCGCGAGGCCCGCAGCATCGACCGCGTGCCCTACATGCTCATCCTGGGCGAGAAGGAGGTCGAGGCCGGCAACATCTCCGTCCGCGATCGCTCCAACGAGACCGTTCAGATGAGCCTCGACGAGTTTGTTGCGAAGGTGACCGAGGAGATCAAGACTCGCGCCTAAGGCAAGCTTCACAACAATTAACAAAGGCGACCGTCCGCATAGGGCGGTCGCCTTTTTCATGCCGAAATAAGAAAAGCCGCTGGTTGAGCGGCTTTTTTTTGTTGCACAAAAAGGTACAGGTTTTTGTATCTTTCGACAGACGACATTATACGAGCAATTAATCAGCGTTTGCCCAGATTACGCAAAATGTACTGCCAGTAGGTGCATCTCCATACCCCTCTATAAAAACCTGTACTTTTGCGACTGCGCCTAGCTGCGAGCGAGAAGCCTGTTCTAAACGCCCCTGCATTTGCGTGCATCGCAAAGCTAAAAGAGGGGGCGAGAACATGGAACAGACGGCACGGCGCCAAGAGCAGCTGCCAGGCGCATTTAACGGCGTCACCACCAACAGCCAGCATGGCCGCGTCCACTGGTATCTGGTCCACACCCCCCAGGGAAAAGAGCGCGAGACCTGCGAAAAGGTCCGCTGCATTATCCCGCACGAGCTGATGCAGGACGCTTTTGTGATGCAAAAGGAGTTCTGGTTTAAGCGGGACGGCGCCTGGTCGCTTCAAACCAAACCCATGTACAAGGAATACTTCTTCGTCGCCACGCACGATGCTGCCGCGCTCGATAGGGCTTTGGCTCAGTTGAGCTTTGGCTGTCGAATCGCCGGCAGTAGGGAGCGGGCGTATATGCCCATGCCGGACGATGCGCAGGACTGGTACCGCAGTGTGCTGGACGACGACGGCGTGGTGCGCAACAGCGTTGCGCGCATAGAAGACGGCGTGTTGCACATAGATCAGGGTCCCTTGGTGGGGCAAGAGGCTCGCGTTAAGAAGATCGACCGTCATAAGCGCTGGTGCCTGGTAGACGTGGGCGAAGGTAACTCCGCATTTAGGGAGCTGCTACCGCTCGACGTTCCCAGCAAAACGTAAGGGAGACGTTGCACCAGCTATTCGTTCGCATTTTTGAATTTACCGATTGGGGGATTCCCGGCGAACGGGGACGTCAGTTTGACTGTGGCTGCTAAAGAAGTAACAGAGAGCAATGCGCCCGCGGGGGCGGCGCTCATTGCTCAGGCAATGGACCGGCGCGAGGGCGCGGCGGGTGCTGGTGCCGGTTCCGCTGCAAACACGGGTGCGGTGAGCCTCCCGGGCTCGCCCGAGTTCGCTGCTGAGTCCCGCGCGCTCGACTCGCGCTCCTTCGGGTATCGCTTCGTGAAGCGTGCCTTCGACATCGCCTTCAGCGCGTGCGTCTGTGCCGTGGCGTTCATCCCTGGCGTGGTGCTCTGCGCGTTCATCGCAGCTGACACCAAGGGCGCTCCCATCTATTCGCACGAGCGCGCGGGGCGCTTCGGCCGCCCCATCCACGTGCTCAAGTTCCGCTCCATGGTCGCCGACGCCAACGACGTGGAGAAGTATCTCACCCCCGAGCAGATCGAGGAGTGGCACCGCGAGCGCAAGGTCACGAACGACCCGCGCATCACCAAGTTGGGTCGCGTCCTGCGCAAGACCTCCCTCGACGAGATACCTCAGTTTATCAACGTGCTCGCGGGCCAGCTCTCCGTGATCGGGCCCCGGGCCATCACCTACGAAGAACTGGGGAACTTCACGCACGAGCAGCAGGTGCAGGTGCTTGCCGTCCCCCAGGGCATCACCGGCGCTTGGCAGTCAGGGCCTCGCAACCTCGCGACATTCGAGAACGGCCTGCGCCAGGAGTTCGAGCTCACTTATGCGCGAGGCGCGTGCCTTAAGTCCGACTGGCGGGTCTTCTTCAAGACCTTCTCGGTGATGTTCGGCAAGAACAAGACAGGGAGGTAGGCATGGATTCCCAGACTTTCCCTCCCTACAGCGTGCTTATGAGCCTTTACGCCAAGGAGCGCGCCGAGTACTTACGCGAGGCGCTGAATTCGATGCTCGCCCAGACGGTGCCCCCGGCGGAAGTCGTCATCGTGAAGGACGGCCCGCTGACTGACGAGCTCGAGGACGTCCTCTCCGAGTACGACGCGGCCAACCCCGGCCTGTTCAGTTTCGTCTCCTACCCCGAGAACAGAGGCCTCGGCTACGCGCTTGCCCGGGGCATTGAGGCGTGCTCAAACGAGATCGTAGCCCGCATGGACACCGATGACCACGCTCTCTCGGGGCGCATGGAGTGTCAGCTTGCCCTCATGGCCGAGCAAGGCTTCGACATGGTGGGTAGCAACGTAACGGAGTTCGTCGAGGCCTGGGACAGGCCCGTGGCGACGACGGACCTGCCCATAACCCACGACGAGATCGTCGCTTACTCCAAGCGCCGCAATCCCTTCCGGCCCCCGCCTATGACCTTCCGGCGCTCGAAGGTGCTCGCCGCTGGGAGTTACAACGACGACTTCCACTACTTCGAAGACTGGGACCTCTTCAACCGGATGCTCGCCTCGGGCTGCCGTGCGGCCAACGTGCGCGAGACCCTTGTGGCAATGCGCGTGAGTCCAGACTTCTACGCTCGCAGAGGAGGCCGCGCCTATCTGTCGCACGCGAGGCGCTTCAAGCGGGCGCAGCTGGCATGCGGGTACTTCAGCGCTGCCGACTACTTCATCTCGTTTGTTCCCCAGGCAGTTGTCTGCCTCATGCCCAACGCCCTTCGCGGGCTCGTGTACACAAGGATTCTCCGGAAAGGGGGAAATGCGGAGTGACCGCGACCGCAGCAATCATTACCCTCTGCAACTCGCCGAATTATGGCTCTTGTCTGCAGAGCTATGCGACGCAGCGCGTTTTCGAGTCGCTGGGAGTCGCAGCCACGGTGGTCGACTACTACCGGCACGACGCTATCTCGGAGAAGGAGACCGAGCGCGCCCTCAATGGACAGCTTTCCAAGAAGATCCCTATCTTGGGGCTGCCGGGTGCCAAGTCGCTCGCTTGCGATTCCATCTCGTGCATGCTCGCGCGCCGTCGCGCCTTGCTTCGGGCACCGAGACTTGGTAATTCTCTCCTATCAACGGGACTGCATCATGACTAATATCCTTGTATACGCTGAGGCATGGGGTGTCGGTGGGATAGAAACATACCTTCTGGGGCTCTTTCGTGAGCTAGCCCCAAAGGGTTTCTCGTTCACGTTGATCACTACCTGGGATTGGAATTGCTCTTACGACGATGTGCTGGCCTCGCTCGGTGTTGAGCGTCGTGCGGTTTTCAATGGCTACAAGCCCGGACAGGTGAGACGCCTCAAGGACGGGCTTAGTGCGTTCAAGAGACTTCTCGATGAAAACAGCTTCGATGCTGTGCATATCAATACGATGAATGGAATGGGGTTCGCCTATGCCCAGGTTGCTGCGAGTCGTGGAGTGCCGGTGTGCATCGTGCACTCGCACAACTCTGATGTTGGCGCGGGCGGCAGGATAGTTAAAAGGTTCGTGCACTCAGTCGCTCGCTCAGTGCTATCGGGCGCTGAGACTTCGAGGCTCGCATGTTCCGAGGAAGCGGGGCGGTATCTCTTCGGGAGGAAGCCGTTTACGGTCGTGCGTAATGGCTTTGACACGGTTCGCTTCGCGTTCGATTCTGCCGTTCGTGGTGCTTGCCGCAGCGAGCTGGGGGTGCCCGCCGATGCACTGCTGTTGGGTAACCCTTCGCGTCTCGCGCCCGCCAAGAATCCCCTCTTCCAATTGGATGTGTTTTCCGAGGTGCTGAGGGCTGAGCCTTCTGCCTACTACCTCATGCAAGGGGACGGCGAGATGAGGGAACAGGTACGAGAACACGCAGATTCGCTTGGTGTGGCTGCGCACGTTATCTGGTTCGAGCCGAGAGCGGACGTGGCGCCACTCTACAACGCGATGGACGTGTTGCTGTTTCCTTCGCTGCACGAGGGGCAGCCTCTCGTCCCGGTCGAGGCACAGGCTTCGGGTCTTCCGGTCCTCATGTCTGTGAACGTATCTGACGAGACTGCCGTTACTGATTTGACTCGGTCCGAGGGGCTTGACCGTCCGGCTTCTCTTTGGGGAGAAGAGATCCTGGCTATGGCTCGGGAGCCACGCAATCGCGCTATCTATGCGGATCAGATTCGCAAGGCGGGCTACGACGTTGCAGATACTTCTGAAATCATGGCCAATATTTATCAAACACAAGGGGTGAGATAATATGGCGGGTGAAACCCCCATCAAAGTGTTAAACATCGTCCCGTCGCTCGCTATGGATGCAGGCGTTACTTCGTTTGTTCGGAACATGTTCTTGTTTCGTGACAGTTCGCGCGTCTCGTACGACTACCTGCATCATGACGTTGTTAATGGCGAGCTGCGACATCCGCTCAACTACGATGACGAATTCAAAGGGCGCGGTGCCAAGGTCTTTACGGTCACGCATGCGGGAACTGATCTCTCGGCCTTCATTAGAGAGGTCAAAGGGTTCTTTCAAGAGCATGGTTCTGAATACGACGTCGTGCACTGCCACATGCCCAACTCGGCATTCTGGACGCTTCGTTACGCGGCCGAAGCCGGGGTTGCCCATCGCGTGCTACACAGTCATCTCAACAGCAGCTCGGATAGGTTCAGCCATCGTGTGCGCAACGCGCCGCTCATCTGGTTCGGGCGGCGCTGGGCGACCGACGGGGTCGCGTGCTCCGAAGACGCCGGCCGCTACCTCTTCAGGGGGAAGGACTTCCTGGTGATGAGGAACGGCATCGATATCGACCGCTTCGCCTTCAACCCTGAGGTCCGGACGGCCTGCAGGGTGGAACTCGGAATAGGTCCCGAGGAGCCCGTGGTGGGATGCGTGGGCCGGATTTCCTTGCAGAAGAACTTCTCCTTCGCGGTCAGGGCTTTCGGTGAGTATGTGGCTGCTCACGGCCCTGCCAGGCTTGTAATCATCGGGGAGAGCAACAGCGCCGATGAACGCCGGGAACTCCAGGAGCTCGTCGACGAAATGGGTCTGGAAAACTCCGTGATGCTGCTTGGCTTGAGGAGCGACGCCTATCGTCTCTACTCGCTCTTCGATGTCTTCTTTATGCCGTCGCTTTATGAGGGCCTTCCCGTCTCGGCCGTGGAGGCACAGGCGGCGGGACTGCCGTGTGTTTACTCGACTGGTGTGCCCGCCGAGACGGACATCGCCGGGACTGGTTCGTTCACGGCGCTCGACGCGCCGCTGGCCAACTGGGCGAGGGCGCTCAATGTGGCGATCGAGGGCGGCAGGCACCTGGAGGCCCCTAACAAACTAGAGGCTGCGGGCTACTCAGCCGAGGCAAACGCCGCGCGGCTTATGGAGTACTACGAAAGGCTGTTGAGCCGATGAGCTACGTAAGCAGGATCTCAAGAAAGATTGGTGATATGGCGAATCCATTGCTCGCCAAGGGCAGAAGGAAGAAGCTCACCCGCACTGACTTCAGCATCTTCTCGAACAACTGTTGGGCCGGCTCGGTGTATCGGCGTTACGGACTTCCCTATAGCAGTCCAACCGCCGGCCTCTACTTCTTCGCGAGCGACTACGTGAAGTTCGCCTCGAGGCTCAGGCACTACACTGCGACGCCGTTAGAGTTCATCGACGCACGAGACTCCCGTTATGCCGATCAGCTTCGCGAGAAGGGCGAGCTCGACAAGCCCGTCGCTCGTCTCGATGATATCGAGGTCGTGTTCCTGCACTATCCCTCCCCGGAGGAAGCCGCAGAGAAGTGGGCCCGCCGCTGCGAGCGGATCAACTGGGGCGACGTCTTCATCAAGTTCAGCCAGATGAACTGCTGCACAGAGGAGGACCTCAGGGCCTTCGATGCCATTCCCTTCGGCAACAAGGTCTGCTTCACGGCGTCGCCGAGGCCCGAGCTCGCGTGCGCCGTGCACTTCCCCGGCTATAGCGAGCGGGGGGTCCTCAATGATACGGACTATTACTCGCGGTACATCGACTTGGAAGAATGGCTCTGCAGGCCCCCGGAGATCTACGGACTCGGTTAGCTGGCCCTATTCGCACGGGCTTTGCTGCCCTCTCTGCCTCGACCTCTATTCGATTGACTTTGAGCGGGGCGAGTTTCGATGAGGGTAAAACGCATCGCCTGCTCGATTATCAGGAGGATTCTTTTGTTCAGGTACGGGAAGAGGCTCGAACTCGGCCGGCGTCCATCCCCTAGGCTTCTCTGGGGCCTTCGATTGGGGAAAGGCTGCCATGTGAAGATTGGTGACGATGTTGTCATTAAGCCCGGTGCACACATATGCGTTGTTGAGGGTGGTGCCCTTAGCATCGGGAACAATCTGTTCATGAATAGCGGATCCAGCATAACCGTGCTTGGAGAAACGGCCATCGGAGACCGTGTCCTGTTGGGCCCGAACGCCATGGTGTTCGACCATGACCATGATTATTCATCTGCAAAACCTGCCGTGACTTACAAACTCGGACATGTTTCTATCGGTGACGACGTCTGGCTTTGTGCAGGGTCGATTGTCACTCGCGACACCTCTGTTGGAGACCGATCGATTGTGGCTGCCAATGCGGTCGTATGCTCGAACTTGCCCCAGAACTCAGTTGCTGCGGGCGTTCCCGCAGTTGCCAAGAAGCAAATTTTGGAGTGGAGCTAGTGGATCAGATAATTTATCCGAATGAGGACCTGGTTTACAGACGCAATGTTACTGACGTGCATGGTCTTGTGAGGAGCGTGGGATTCAATCGATCGGTGGTGAGCAATGGATAGCCCACTCATTAGTGTCATCGTTCCCGTCTATAACGTTGAAGACTATCTCTTGGAATGCGTAGAGAGCCTCATCGGCCAGACGTACGCAAACCTTGAGATTTTGCTCATCGATGATGGGTCAACAGACTCTTCGCCTGAGATCTGCGAAATGCTCCAATCGCGCGACGGCAGAGTCCGCGCCTTGCATAAGGAGAACGGCGGTCTCTCGGATGCTAGGAACTATGGAGTGGAACGAGCCATCGGGGAGTATGTGTCCTTTATAGACGGTGATGACTATCTCGATGGCAACGCTTTCGAAACTGTCGCGAAAGAGCTCGCCGGCGGTGCCGACCTCGTTGCTTTCGGTATCGTGCTCGACTTTGAAGACGGCAGCCATGTGGACAAGGCTGCGCACGAGAGGCGTGTCTACTCGGGCACGGAGGGCATCGTAGCCCTGAATACGTTCAATGGGTTTGACGTGAGCGCTTGCAATAAGGTCTACCGCCGTACCCTTTTCGACAACGTGAGGTTTCCGAAAGGGAAGCTATGCGAGGATTTTTATGTTATGCCTAGGATTTTCGATCTCGCTAATCGGATTGTCCTTCTTCCGAATCCGTTCTATCACTATAGGCAGCGGAGCGGAAGCATCACCAAAGGTACGTCTTTCAACATGGACTTTATTAATGCGGCTGAGGACCAGCTTGCTTTTTTGGAGCGCAATCACCCTGAAATATCTTGTGTTGGCGAAAGCGCCCTCGGCTTCGCTTATCTAACTTATCTGAACTTCTGCATTGACAGATGTACGCTCGACGACGCCGTCCTGATACGCAATAAAATGAGGGACCGGTGCCCTGCGGTGCTAAGATGCCCCGGCCTGCCACGCTGGAAACGGCTCCAATATCTCTTTGCGTGTATTTCACCAAGAGTGTACGGCCGGCTGTACGCTCTTGGCGTCGAAAGACGGAGGGACTAGGATGAGGTTAATCGATAGGAAGCTGAGCCTGAATCCGCTGCTCTCCATTGCGGTCTTTCATGCCTGCGTAGTGCGTGTCGTGTACATTCCCGGCTACAACACTATCGCTTCGGTTTTGTGCGCGATTATTCTCTGCGTCATGCTCCTGAGAGTCAAAAAAATTTTTTCTGAGCCTTATTTGAAGGTCAACCTTCTTTTGTTCGCCATGTCCGCCGTAATGGTCGTCTCCTCGCTTTTGAACTCATACAACATGAATGGAACGTTGCTGTTTATCGCAAGGCTGAACCTACTGACTTGGTTCTTAGAGATCCAATGTTCTGAGGGTAGAATTCGCAGCACTGCCACGGTATTCTTCCTTTGCTGTGTGGTCTATCTTCTGATTACGTATTACTACATTGTTTCGGACCCTCTTATGGCTTGGCGGAATGAGCTCAACTATTTGGTCGGAACCAAGTTCTCGGTGTCCTATCTCGCCTTGTTCGGGCTCATCATGTACGTTATTGCCGCCGGGAGGTCAATAAAAACCATTCCACGAGCCGTGCTATTCGCCGCGCTTTGCGTCCTTGCGCTTCTTCTTGCCCTCAGGATTGACTGTAATACCGGAGCGATCGGCATCGTGCTCTTCATGCTCGCGATAGCGTTTAAACCTGTACTGGAGCACCCTTTGCATAAGCCCATAACATATCTTGTCACGTCCATATTCGTTACCTTTATCCTGTTTGCTTTTGGCGAGATCGTTCTGCACGTTGGTTTTGTTTCGGATGTCATCACAAACGTCTTCGGAAGGAGCTCTGACCTCTCTGGGCGAACCTACGTCTACGAGCACGTATTCCCGTTCCTGGTGAATAGTCCTCTTTTTGGCTACGGGTACAATAGCGTTTACGCTCTCTTCGAGGGCGTTATGATGTTCAGCGCTACTGGGAATGCCCTCGACGCCCAAAACGCCATTTTGGAATACTGCCTCTATTTCGGCCTCGTGGGCGTTGCCTTACTCTATTGCTATATCTGCTTCGTCCTTTCTAGGGGAGCCCGTCACATTGCAGAGGGGGATGACTGGGGGCGATACGTGTCCCTGGTTGGCCTATATGTCCTAACAGTCCTCGGGATGGCGGAGATAACAATCAATGTTCAATTCTTCGCATATATTGCGCTGTATGCTGCCCTTTCTGCCGAGGAAGCCCTAGCTCGCGATTTTGGTTACCCGGCTCCGGTCGGCCGAATTGCGACCATATTCAACTGATAATGGCCTATGACATGGAGGATCTAGCGATGGCCGATTCAAACAACCGCACAATATACGTTTCGACAATCATTGACTCGCACAATTACGGAACGGTCCTGCAGGCCGTTGCCACCCGGGACATATTGGGGCGTTATGGCCGTCCCGTCTTCGTTGACTACTGTCGCCCCCAGTGGACGCGATCCGGTTGGGCGCATCAGAAGATGTCCGGCGGCCGCGTCAACGGCTTTCTCAAGCTTGCTGCTGGCCTGGGCGCCAGGTTGCGATCAGAGCGGGTTTTTCGCCCCTTTATAGAGGGCCAGCTTTCACTTTGCGATGCAGGCCCTTTTCTGACGGGCGTTGGGCTTGATGCCCTTGACCGCGACGCCCTTTTCTGTGTGGGCAGCGACCAGACTTGGAACATCGAATGCAATGACGGTATTGATCCCGTGTACTTTCTCGAGCGGATTCCCGACGACAGGCGTAAGGTCGCATTTGCTGCGAGCTTTGGGCGGCCTAAGCTCGATGACGAGGAGGCGAATCTGACCAGACCTCTCCTGAGTGGCTTTGACGCGATCTCCGTCCGAGAACGCTCTAGTATTGACATCCTCGACAAGATGGGCATTCCCGGATCCGTCGCCCTGAAGGACCCGGTCCTGCTCTGCGATGAGAATCTATGGTATCGCCTCAGCGATTGCTCCCGGCTTCCTTTTGATTCTGGCTACGTCCTTCTGTACATGCTTAATCCGAATCCGGATATGATCTCCTATACCGTCAGGGTTAGCAAGGAGCTTGGCGTGCGCGCCTGCGTTGTTACCTTCAATCCGCTTCGGCTCCCTCCCCATGGTCTCCGCGCAGCCTGTCTTCCCACGCCGGGGGAATGGTTGAATCTGTTCCGCAATGCTGGCCTTGTCGTCACCGACTCGTTCCACGGAACGTGCTTCTCCCTCCTCTTCAACCGCCCCATGGTCGTCTTTGACCCGGCTAAATACTCAGTAAGGCTCCATGACGTCCTGAGCGACTTCGACCTTTTGGACAGACGCGTTCTGAACTCTCAGGACGCCTTTAATCGGTGCGTTCACCGCAATCCGATTGAATGGCGTGTCGTGAATGAGGGGCTCAAGCTTGAGCGAACGAAGGCGAGGGAATTCCTCGATAGCGCCTTTTCGCCTGCGTCATGAGCATGGGATCCGAATTTGCCTGTTTTAATTATTTGTGGAGGCCCAGTTAATGGTTCAAGAATCAAGCCGTGCCAAATACCTAATTAAGAACACCGCAATCTTCGCCATCGGCAACATTGCGACCAAGCTGATCACGTTCTTCTTGGTGCCGCTATATACGAACGCCCTTGCCACCGATCAGTATGGAACTGCAGACCTTGTTACCACCCTTTGCGCGGTGCTCGCCCCTGTGCTTATTCTCAACATCGGCGAGGGCGTGATGAGGTTCTCACTTGACGACGGGGCGGATTATAACAAGATTATGAGCGTCGGCCTCG
>CALFDL010000053.1 GCA_937950415.1 uncultured Collinsella sp.
GCATGCCCGTGCGTAAACTCACCAGCGAGCAGAGACTCTCGCGCGCCATCGACATCATGGAGGCCCTCTACGCCGCCGGCGAGAGCGGCATGACACGAACCGAGATTTGCAGCCGCTTTGACATCACGGGGGCGTCGCTCGACGAGATTCTCGAGATCGTCTCGACGCTCGCGGACCGAGAATCGGGCGCGCGCATCATCTGCGAATGCCGCGGCGAGCGCGTGGCCCTCACTGGTGACGCCGGGCGCGTGCTACCGTTGCGCCTGAGTGCCGCCGAGGGCGCCGTGCTCAACCATGAACTTGAATCGTTGGGGATCGAGCCGCAGACGGCAGCTCGGATTCGACATGCCCTTCTGCCCGAAGAGCTCGGCTATAACCAGCGCGTCTTTGACACCGTCAACCACGGATCGCACTGGCAGCAGCTGAGCTGCGCCATTCAGGACGGCGTTCGCTGCCGCATCTCGTATCGCTCGATGAACGATGCACGGCCACGCGAGCGTCTGGTCGACCCCTTGCGCATTACGGTAAACGGCGACCAAACATACCTGATTGCCTGGGACATCGCAGTCGATGAGCAGCGCACCTATCGCATGGATAAAATCGAGGGACTCGCCTTGACGGAAGACTCCGTCGTGTCTCACGCACCGGACGTCGCATCCCTCCACGATTCCCTTGCCCGGACGCAGCGTAGCGCAAAGCTCTTGATGCCATTCGATATGGCGGAACATCTGGACTGGGCCGGCATCACCCTAATCGAGCGCAGCGGGGCAGACATGGCAATGGTAACCGTGCATTACGGCTCCGAGCGTTGGCTACTGAGCCAGGTAATCGCAGCGGGCGGAGCCATCCGCATCTTGGATGACCCCGCCCTGTCAAAGCGTCTGTGCGATATGGCAAAAACCCTCGTTTGTCCGCTTTAGCGCCGCCGCTCGTGGCGTGCACGCCACAGTTGCAGATAGTGCCCGATCTGCGCCGATTCGATGCGCTGGTAGGAGCTCGTGGGCAGCGACGTTAAGAACTTCTTTCCGTAGCCCTTCGTCACCAGGCGCGGGTCGGCCAGAATCAGCACGCCGCAATCGGTCGACGAGCGGATAAGGCGGCCAGCCGCCTGCTTGACCTCGAGCACCGCCTCGGGCAGCGAATAGCGCGCCCAAGCGCGGTCTTCGCGCAGGTTGCGCTCGCACGAGAGCGGGTCCGTGGGGCTCGAGAACGGCAGCTTGGGAATGATGACGCAGCGCAGTGTCTCGCCGCTGGCGTCGAATCCCTCCCAGAAGGCCTTAAGAGCAAAAAGCGACGAGGTCGGCTCGTTGATAAACCGGTCGCGCAGGCGACGAGGAGATGAGTTGCGCTGCTGGCAGTTGAGCTCCAGACCCGCACGGGCCATCTTGGGCTCAACGCGGGCATACAGGTCTTCCATGTCGCGCCGATTGGTAAACAGTGTGAGCACCGATCCGCCCATGGCAAGATGGGCGTCGACCAGCACGCGCTCGAGCGCCGTAAGATAGCTCTCACGATCGCGCGGATCGGGTATATCGCCCGCAACGACTACAGCCATGTTCGAATCAAAGTCGTAGCTCGAGTCCAAGTGCAGCGATGAGGATGTCGAAGCACCGATGCGATCGAGGCCGACCGCGTGGTTAAAGTGTTCAAAGCTTTTGGACACCGTCATGGTCGCCGAGGCAAAGATAGCCGTGTGAACCTCGGGCAGCCACTCGGTTGCCAAGGCCTCGCCAATGTCGATGCGCTCTGCGGTCATTGACTCTCCGCCGGCACGCAACCTGCGATTGACCTGCAGCGAATACACGTAGTGTTCATCGGCGCCATCAATGATGAGTTTGAGGTTCTCGGCCAGCTCGTGCAGGCGGCGCGAGATATCACCCAAGTCGACAACAACCTCGGGCTTGTCGGCGGCGACGGCTTGCACCAGCGCGTCGACGCTCTTGTCAGCCTGTTCCAATGCGTCGATGGCAGCGTAGGCCGACTGTAAGAAATCATGCCAGTCGTCAGATTCGCGCAGCTCGGGGCCAATCCATAGATTGGCATTGTCATAACCCCCACGGGCACGGCGACCGAGCTCGCGAACGCCATCGAACACGTCGGCGATTGCCATGCTCGCGCGCGCAACCGTCGACGCTGCCTTGGCAGTAAGGCCCAGATAGAGCGTAGAGCCCTCGGAGGTTGCCAAATCACGGGAAACCTGGCTTAGCGCGCCGGTGCTCGAGCCACCCAGGCGCTCAAACAGAACGCGTGATTCGTCCGCCGACACCACGCGCGCCCACTGACGGCGCGCCTCGCGCTCGATAGAATGGGCCTCGTCGATTACCCAATGACGAATCGGAGGCAAAATCCTGCCCTCGGCCGCGACATTGCGGAACAGCAGGGAATGGTTGGTGACCACCACATCGGCATGCGCCGCACGGCGACGAGCGCCGTGGACCAAACATTTATCAGGGAAAAACGGGCAGAGGCGACGAGCACACTCGCGCGAGGCCGTCGTAAAGTCGGGGCGGTTGACGCTGCGCCACCGAATGCCAAGTGAGTCGAGGTCGCCATCGGCTGATTGGCAGACGTACGCCATAATGACCGCGACCGCCGTGAGCGTGTCCGCCGGATCGCGCTTGGTGGTAATCTCGACCTGGCCGCGACTCATGCGCTCAAGCTTGCGCAGGCACGGATAGTGGTCATAACCCTTGAGAGCGCAAAATGACAGGCCACCGTCCAGTTGCTCGGCAAGTTTTGGCAGCTCATGGTACATGAGCTGGTCGGCAAGATTGTTCGATTTGGTCGCAATACCAACCGTGATGTTGTTACGGCGTGCTGCCTCGGCAAAAGGCACCAGATAGGCCATCGATTTACCGACGCCTGTGCCCGCCTCAATTACACGATGAGTGCCCGTGACCAGCGCATCACGGACCTCGAGCGCCATCGCGATCTGCTCATCACGCGGCTCGTAGGTGGGGTACATGCGGTTGACCAGGCCACCTGGCGCATAGTCTGCCTCAATCTCCTCACGACTCGGCATCTTGAGTACCGGCAGTTCGTCGGCGTCCACCCGATCGTCGGCGCGATCGGCCTTGAGAACGTCAGCACGAGCGGCGCTGAGAGAGAAGATATAACCAGGGTTCTGCCCCGCCAAGAATGAGAAGATTGGACGATAGGACCAAGGCACGTCCGGATGCATGTCGGCTAGGCGCGCCATGAGGCCCTGGGGCAAGTCGGTGAGTGCCACGAGCAACACGCGCCATACGCCACACAGGGCGTCGACGTCGGCATTGGCACGGTGTGATACCGAGTCACAGCCAAACAGATCGGCCATAAAAGACAGCTTGTGCGAGGCCAGGCGCGGAAGCGCGATGCGCGACAGCGCCAGCGAATCGATCCAAATTTCGCTCACGTTGACGCCGCCTTTGACCGACTCGATAAACGAGCGGTCGAACGTGGCGTTATGTGCGATTACCGGGCAACCACCGACAAAATCGGCGAGAGCGGCTACGGCCTCAACGGCCGACGGGGCATCTGCCACATCGGCATTTGTAATGCTCGTGAGCTCGGTAATCTCGGCGGGAATCAGCTGTTTGGGATGCACGAAGGTATCGAAGCGGTCGACGACCTCGCGGCCCGAAAGACGGGCCGCCGAGATCTCGATCAGCTCATTGTCCTGCACCGAAAGACCTGTGGTCTCGGTATCGAGGACGATCACATCTTCCTCGATAAGGCCGAAGGACTGCGTTTTGGCGCGTTCGGCAAGCGTGGCATAGGAGTCGATGACAAACTGCGGCGTTCCTGACGAAACCGCGTCCTCGATTAGCATGCAATGCCCGCTCGACGAAGGCCCATACGGATCAGGCTGTCACAGACCTGCGGGAACGTCATGTCGTCGGTGTGGCGGATCTCATCCGGATACAGCGACGTATCGGTCATGCCGGGAATGGTATTGGTCTCGAGGATGACGGGGCCGTCCTCACTCACAATAAAGTCGCTGCGCGAGATACCCAGGCAACCGAGGGCCTTGTGAGCAGCGCAGGCAAGCTCCTGAGCGCGAGTGTAATTCTCGGGTGAAATCTGCGCCGGAATGCGATGGATGTCCGTAGGGTCGACATATTTCACGTCCAGATCGTAGAACTCGCAGTCCTCGGGTTTGCGAATCTCGACAATCGGCAGAGCGCGCACGTCGTCCTCGCCGTACACACCGACGGTGATCTCGGTACCCTCGATGCACTTCTCGACCAGCACTTTGTCGCCGTACGCAAACGCCTTGGCGATTGCCGCGGGCAGCTCGGAGGGCTCATGGACCAGGGAAATGCCATAGCTGGAACCGTTGACGGCCGGCTTCACAAAGCAGCGCTCGCCACAAACCTCGACGATATGATCGATATCGACTTCATCGCCCACCTCGAGCGCGAGGCCGGGGGCAATGGGAATGCCCGCCTTGGCGTACAGGAGCTTAGAGACCTCCTTGTCGGCACCGCAGGCGCTGGCAAGCACGCCCGAGGCCGTGTAGGGGATACCCAGGGTCTCCATGGCGCCCTGCATGGCACCATCCTCGCCGCCGGCACCGTGCATGGCGATAAACGCCACGTCAAAGCCGCCGGTCGCCATGGTTACCATAAAATCATCGGCAGCCGTGTCGAGCAGCTCCACCGAAGTGTAGCCGGCCTCCTTCAAGGCAACCACGACGTTCTTTCCCGAATTGAGCGAGATCTCGCGCTCAGCGGAATGACCGCCCGCCAAGACCGCTACGTGCATGTTCTCTAGGCTTTTACCCGGCATGGGCAGACTCC
>CALFDL010000054.1 GCA_937950415.1 uncultured Collinsella sp.
GCGCGAGCTCGGGCGACACCTGCAGGAATGCCTGAACCCCGCCCTCGCGCGCCTCGATGGCAGCAAGGGAGGCCTGGGCCACCTCGGTGGCGGTAAAGTCGCCGGCGGCAACGCCCGCGGCGATCTGGGCGGCGGTAAGGGAATCGAAGCTCTGCGCCATTACTCGCTCTCCCCCTCTCCCAAAATGGACGGCACGCGGAAGTAGCGGTCGCGCGCGCTGCCGGCGTTCTCGAGCGCGACGTCGAGCGGCAGATCGCGCTCGGGCTCGCGCAGGTCATCGCCCATCACGTTGGACAGGCTTCCGATGGGATGGAACGTGGGCTCCACGTCGGGCAAGTCATATTGCAAGACGGGCTCGAGCATCTGGACGGCGTCGTTCATGTAGGACGTCATCTGGGTGAGCTCGTCATCGGTCAGTGCGATCTTTGCGTACTCGGCGATGCCGCGCACGTCTTTCTCGCTGAGTGCCATAGGCGCTCCCTTCCGCATAACAGTTAAACCGCTCTAGTATACAGGGCAACGCCGGCTTGGAGCAGGCGCTTTACCCAAATGCAGCGAAAACGTAATGAGGACGGCGGCTGACAGGCGGCGGGCTGGCGGTTTTGTAGCGAAAACCGCCAGCCCGCAACGAAAACCGTCTCGCCCACAACGAAAGGCATCACAACATTCGACGCTTTTCGTCCAAATCGCGATTTTCATCGAATGTTGTGATGGTTTGGAAGTCCCGACCACCACAAAGGTGCCTGTCCCCTTTGTGGTGGTTCTGGAGAATGTCCTATGCCGAGGCCTTGGCCTTGCGGCGCTTGCGGACCGCGTGGATCACGATGTCCAGCAGCAACAGCACAATGGCTACGACCACGATGAGCACGGCAAACTCGCGCTTGCCCCAGTGGCGACCGGCCAGCGATTTTTGCTTGTCGACGTCCTTTTTGCTGTACTTGGTGCGCACGCAATGCACCAGCAGGCGATGGTCGTTCACGCCGTAGGGCGTGCAGGTGACGAGCGTCACCTTGTCGGCGCCGGGCTCGATGGTTAGCGACTCCATCTCCTCGGGCAGCACCACCTCGGAGTCCACCATCTTATAGGCGAGCGTCTTGTTCATGGTGTGCAGCAGCACCAGGTCGCCGGGCTCCAGCGAGTGGATGTCGTCGAACATGCTCAAGTTGCGCATGCCCGAGTGCGCGGTGAGCACGCAATGAGTCGAGGTGCCGCCCACCGGCAGGCTCGTGCCCTCCAGGTGGCCGACGCCCGCCATGAGGACTTCTTCGCTCGTGCCGTGGTAGATGGGCATGCTCACGTCGATGGAGGGGATCTCGACCCAGCTCATCATGGGGTCGCGGTCAAAGATGAGCTGCTGAGCGTAGGGCTCGATCTGGTCGGCGGGAAGCTCGGTGGCCTCGCCCGCCAGCTGCTCATTAAAGGAGCGCGCCTGGAGCAGGATACGCTCGCGCTCCTCGGCAGACAGCGCGTCCACCGTGCTGGACACGGTGCTGATCTGGTTGAACACGCCCGAGGCTTCGAGCCGGTCCAGGATCCACGGCCAGGTCATAAGGCCCACACCAATAAGGATGATGACGATGGTGATGAGACGGTCGGCCCAGCGCGGTAGTCGCTTGCGGCGACGCTTGGGCTTTGGTTGAGGTTTGGGCTGGGGACTTGAGCCACCGTTGTCCACGGCGTTATCGCCCTTCATATGTTTGGCGCCCTGCACCATCGCCGGTCACTCCTTTACAGCTCATGTTGTCTAAACAAATAATAGCCGATTCGCGAGCCCCTACCACGGACAACGCAGCCAGACTGCATTATCCGGTCGAGCATAGGTCAGCATTTGAGTTTTCAAAATGTCCCGAATCGACAGAGTGATTCGGGATACAATCGTTACAGGAAACGACACGCCCCGCGTAAGTGATCGAAAGCGCGAGCGAGCAGTTTCCGATGTTGTTAAATGTCCGGACTCCGAACCACGGGCATTTTAATTTGCACGCGCGGCGCAAATGCCTTCTACCGTCCGCACCGCGCGTGCGCCTACGGACCTTAAACCGAACCTCATACGAGTCAAAAACGCGATGACGGATGAGTCCGCATCGGACGGTGGAGGCTGCCTGTGTTGTCCAAAAAGAACGGGGCAAACTCCAGCGCGGAGTCTGCCCCGAAAAGAGAATGGCAAAGCAAGAACATCGATGGACGAGAAAAGTGTCCGCAAGTCTCATGGCCATCACATCCCACCTGCCAAAGGGATGGGTAAGTGAGCGTTACTCCTGCTCGGACTCCTCAGCCTGCTTACGGCTGCGGATGAGGTGAGCCACGCCAATGCACAGCACCGCGCCACCAGCGATCCAAGTAAAGGTCACGCCGTTGAGACCGGTCAGCGGGAGGCCAACCTGCTTGGTGTTGCCGATGGTGATGTTGACTTCACCAGTTTGGACATTGGCAGCGGTATTATTCTTAACGGTCAGCGTATTATCACCCGGAGTATCGTCAAGGGTGCCGAGGGCGACATCGGAACGACGCACGTCATTCTGAGAAGGACTAACCGTAATCTTCTCAAGCTCCGCCGCATCTTTCTTATACTCTGCCTTAATGGTAAAGGTGAAGGGATTAGCAACGGTATATTTGTCGTTTGGCGCCTTAATCTCAGTTACCTTGTAGGAACCAGCATCAAGGCCCTTTACTTCAATCTTTCCTTTATCGTTAGAAGAGAACTTGAGATAATCCGGAAGATCCTTGCCGCTAAAGTTCACAAGTTGGCCAGCAACGACCTTTCCGTCTGGACTATCTTTTGAAGCAACATATTGATTCAAAGTGTCCGCATCAGCAGACTGGATGCTAAACTCAGCGCCCTCAAGGCCCTTTTCGGTGCCTTGGTCAACCTTATTGAGGTTGAGCTTGAAGGTAAAATCTCCAGCGCCGCTCTCGACAGACGTGCCTGTCCCCTCGGTAGAAGGGTTGTTGGAGTATTCGAGCTTTACAGTGTTGTAATTGCCTTTCTTTCCCTCACTGTCACCATTGCCGGTAACGGCATTCTTATTGAGCTTTGCCCTGTAAAAGACAACAATCTGTGTGTCGGCGTCTACACCCTGGACATCCTTGAGGCCCTTTTTGTTGTTGTCCTTGTCAACGGCAAAGTTAACTGTCAAAACGCGGCTGCTCTCATTTGGAGGAGTAACCTCATAGCCCCTATTGATGAGCGTATAAGCGCCATTGTTCACCGCATAGACCTGAAGCGAACCAGCTACGTAGTCGAGGCCAGCCGAAAGAGTATCCGTGAACTTGTATGCATAGGAGTCATAGGTAGCGTAGTTATCAGCAACCTTACCGGTAAGCTTGTAGGTCACTTCCTGTCCGATTTGAGAGTTGGCAACGCCAGCCCAACCAGCTGTCTGCTGCTTGGGATCAGCAGGAGCCGCGGCAAGAATCTGCTTGTCGACAGTGGGGACGCTGGTCTTCTCGGTTACAGTCACGGCTTCTCCGCCCAGGATGGCGAAAATCGGAGATGTACCGGTGTTCTTCTTGTCAGTGCCCAGGCTACTTTCGTTGGTCACAAACAGGTAGTAGCCGTTGCCATGATCGTCGTCAGGACTCCAGGGAGTGCCGGCAACGATATTGGAGTCAACCAGCGTCTCATTCTTTACGGCATTCGCAACTGCGTAGAGAATATTATCGGTCGGGATTCGTGTTCCTTTGGTCGATTCCGACCCCGCGGTGCAGTCTCCCGCATGCGCAGTGATGAAATCCGCGACTTCCTGAGGCGTAGGCTTGTCAGGCAGCTTATCATCAGCCTTCAAGTTGTGACCATTCTCCCAGCTATTAATGGCATTAATCACCTTCGGGCCAACCGTTTCGCTTGCCCACGTAATGTTCTGAGCGGTCTTGCCGCCGTTTTCAACGTCGGTCACCGTAGCCTTGAAGATCTGGTACGCCTTGAACGTGGTGCCATCGTTTTTCTCGGCCTGACTAATGGTGATGCTGCCCGTCGCACCCTCAGCAAACGCCATCGTGACCGGGGCCATGACGCCGCCGAAGCTCAGCGCTGCTGTGAGGCCTGCCGTTACTGCCAGGCGTGCGATGTTCTTGTTCATGTGCATCTTCTTTCCTCTGCTTTCTACTTTGTAACTCATTCGATCGATCATCATCTGTCTGTGTCTTAGCATCTACTTCGCTACGTCTCGCCCCGCTCTCCGTGGGGCTGCCAGCTACTCTTTATGGCTGCCACCTCCCCGCTTGACCAGGAGCGCGACCACGATGAGCGCGGCTCCGGCGACCGCTGCGGCGGCCGCAGCGTACATTGCCATATCGCCAGTCGAGGGCATAAAGCCTCCGGTGGTAATGCTAGGGGGTGTGCCGCTGGGCGTGTTGATGAGCGACGCCTCCAGACTGCCCGTCGACCCGTCCGCGCTGTCGGCGCGCAGGGGCGACTCGGCCGTGATGGTGAGTTTGGGCTTGGCGGCGGCCACCTGGTCGACGTCCAGACCCTCGGCCTTGACCGTCACGGAGCGCGTACCCCCAAAGGCCGTGTAGCCCTTGGGCGCCTTGAGCTCGCGGACCTCCAACTTGCCCGAGTCCACGCCCGAGACGGTCACGCGGCCGTCCTCGCCCGTGGTGACGGTGGCCTTGCCCTCCGCATCCCACGTGCCGTCGGCCGACAGCGTGCGACCGCGGTCGTCGGCGATGCTCAGGACCGCCCCGGCAAGCGGCTTGTCGCCGTCGTTGCCGCGCTTAGTGAGCGCGAGATCCCAGGTGTAGGCGCACGCGTCGTCGCTCGGCGTGCGGGTGAAGCCG
>CALFDL010000055.1 GCA_937950415.1 uncultured Collinsella sp.
ACGCCAACGACAACGCGGTGGTCAAGGCGATCTATGACTTTACGCATGGCTCTCTGCGTCCGCTGTTTATCGGCATTGTCGTGGCGCTGGTGCTCGTGAGCCTGTATTTCCCCGTGCGCGACTTGTACGTGGCAAAACGCTCGAGCGATATCTTGGCCAAGCAGGTCGAGATTCGCCAGCAATACAATGATGAGCTGCAAAAAAGCGTCGACAAGCTGCTCTCGGAGGAGGGTATCAAGGACGCGGCGTCCGAGGACCTGGGCCTGGTGATGCCCGGCGAGAAGAAGATTGACGTGCTAGGCTTGGACGACGATTCGGACTCGTCGTCGAGCAAAAAGTCCTCAAACGCCAAGAAGGCCAGCGAAGTGGCCAAGGAAATCGAAGAAGTCGGCAAGGACGCGCCGTGGTACATCCAGGCGCTCGACATGCTGTTTGGGTTTAACGGTGTCGAGGGTCAGACGGTCGTGTCCAACGGCAAATAGCGCCCGGAGGGGAACCTGCAATGACAAATTGCAAACGCTATAAGGTGGCCGCGATCGACCTGGGAACGGTGTCGTCGCGACTGGTGTTGGCCCAGGTCGAGGCCGGGGCGATTGTGGAATCGTCCAAGCATACCGAGATTACCGACCTGGGCGAGGGCGTGGACGCGACGGGCCGCTTTTGCGAGGCGGCCGTTGAGCGTGTGCTCGATGCGTGTCGTATGTTTGTGGATGAGGCGCGTGCCTTTGGGGCCGCGTGCGTCTGCACCACCTGCACGAGTGCCGCGCGCGATGCGTCCAATGCCGCGCTGCTGCTGGACGGCCTGCGCGAGTTGGGGCTCAAACCACAGGTGATTCCGGGCGAGGTCGAGGCGCGCCTGACATTTTTTGGCGTGGCGCACGACTTTGCCGGCGAGCGCATCATCGTCGCGGATTCGGGCGGCGGCTCCACGGAGCTCGCGACGGGCGTATACGCTCCGGAGCGCAGCGTCTTTGCGCTGGAGGGAACGCGCTCGCTGGACATCGGTTGCCGCCGCGTGACGGAGCGCTTTTTCTCCGCGTTGCCGCCCGCGGATGGCGAGCTTTCAGCCGCCGCTGCGTGGTCGGGCGAGCAGTTCGGGGCTTACTTTGAGGGCCTGCCTGTCGACTTTGAGCGCGCCGAGCGCCTCGTTGCGGTGGGTGGCACCGTCACCACGCTCGTGGCACTCGTTCACGAGCTGGAACCGTATGATTCGAGCTTTGTGCACCTACGCGAGCTGTCGCTGGAGCAGGTCTCGGCCGCTATCGAGCGCATGTCTGTGTTGGACGCGGAAGGCATCGCCGCGCTACCGGGTGTACAGCCCAAACGCGCGGGCGTGATCTTGGCTGGTGCCGTGGTGATTCGCGAGCTTATGCGAGCCGGCGGCTACGACACGCTCACCGTAAGCGAGAACAGCCTGCTTGCCGGCATGGCTGCCACCATCAACGAGACTCTCGACGGCGCGACCCCCACCATCGGCTGGACCCCCAGCCTCAGCGCCCTCCAATAAGTTGCGGTGAAATACGGACTAAAATCGCCCTTTCGGGCACCAAACAGTCCCTATTCCACCGCAACTCACCATCTGTATCGGCATCCAGAAGAAACGAGCCCGCATCTCAAAGGGACACGGGCCCGTAAAAGCCATATGGTAGGGGCGGTGGGACTCGAACCCACAATCCTTGCGGCGAGAGATTTTAAGTCTCCTGCGTATGCCAATTCCGCCACGCCCCCGTGAGACTAGAAGTCTAGCACAAGCCGTCCGTTACGCGTTGACGGCCATCGAGTGTTGGCCCGACTTCTCGAGGAACTCTTGGAACTTGGCCTCGTCGCCCTTGTTTTGGTACTGCAGCGCCAGCAGATACTCCAGGCGGCAGCGCTTGACCGGGTCGTCGCCGGCCTCCTTGAGCATGCGCTCCAGCTCGGGAATGTCGTTGTGGCGCTTGAGGATCATCGTGTCGTACATCAGTTGGCATTCGTGTGCGACCGCCTCGGCCTGACCGTCCTCAAAGCCCTTGATCTCGTGCAAAAGTTCCTTAGACTTTTTGCGGTCCTCCTGGCCAACGTAGTAGTTAAAGGCCTTGATCACCAGGTCGACGCGCTGCATCTTGGGCAGGTTGAGCCCCAGCAGCAGGTCGAACATCTCGCTGGCGCGCTCGTGGTCCTCGCGCAGCAGATAGGAGTTCAGACGCAGGTAGTCGCGGTTGTAGCGCGGGTACAGCATGCTGGTGAGTTTGCCGTCGAGCAAACGATCGAACTCGTCCCACTGCTTGGCAGCCATAAGCTGCTGCAGACGCTTGAACGTGGTGCGTTTTTTGACGCTAAAGAACACCGACACGGCGATGCAGATGATAACGACGGCGGTCCAGAGGGTGCGGGAATCGGGCATTTCAGAGTCCTTAGTCGCTCTTAAAGCGAGCGGTATGACAACACGTACTAGATGTATTATACGCAGCGCACAAGCAAACTGGCATAAAAGCTCATCGAGGCTGAGTGCCATCGCTCGCTGCGGTACACTTACCTAAAGTAAACCATGAAGGGAGACATTACCTATGAAGAAGATCGTTTTGGCTTGCGGTGCTGGCGCTGCTACTTCCACGCTCGTTGCCCAGAAGGTCGCTACCATGCTCGACGCCAACGGTTATGCCGGCAAGTATGAGATCGTGCAGTGCGCCATCTCCGAGGCCAAGGACGCTTGCGACGAGGGCGCCGACCTGCTGATCGCCACCACCGTTGCCCCCGAGGGCCTCACCTGCCCGTACGTGAGTGGCGTGCCCTTCATGACCGGCATGAACCGCGTCGCTGCTGAGAAGGCCGTTCTCGACGTCATGGCTCAGTAGGCGCTGCCCGTTATGAGTGAGCAGAACGCCAACCCGGTAGAGCTCTTTGGCATGCGCGTCGCCCACGTGGGCATCAACGCCACCGACCCGGCCGATGCCCTGGAGATCGCGGAGCTGTTCTCGACGATGATGGGCCTGCCCGTTATTGAGACCCCGGTTTCGTACTTTAACGATTCGCTGATCGAGGTCATGAAGCAGAACGGTCGTGGCGCCAAGGGCCACATCGGCTTTGCCGTCAACGACATCGATGCGGCCGAGAAGTGGTTTGCCGAGCGCGGGCTCGAGGTCAACGAGAAGTCGCGCGCGCTGCTGCCCGACGGTGGTACCAAGCTCGTGTACTTTAAGCGCGAGTTCGCCGGTTTCGCCGTGCACCTGTGCCGCGAGTAGCGCACAGGCTGCTATAGCTAGCGAAAGGGGATAGGGCCGCATGGCCTTATCCCCTTATTTATGCCGAGGGGCTTTCTACCGCGGCAGGCGAATCGTAAAGCGGCTGCCGACGCCCTCGACTGAGGTCACGCCAATGACACCGCCATGGCTATCGACGATCCACTTGGCAATGGCAAGCCCCAGACCCGAGCCCTGCGCGCCGGCATCGCGCGCGTTGTCGGCGCGATAGAACCGTTCAAACGCGTGAGCTGCGGATTCCTGGTTCATGCCGATACCCTCGTCCTCAACACTTATGTCGATCGTGCCCGCGCCCGCATCCGGCGTCACGCCAAACGAGATGGATGTGCCCGCGTCCGAATACTTGGCGGCGTTCTGCACGATCACGCGCAGAGCCTGCTTCACGAGCGCCACGTCAACGGGCGCGTCGCAGCGCGGGTCGCTGGTAAGTGCGGCATCGTACGCCAGTCGATATGTGTGCGCGGCATCGATCATCTGCGATTCCTCGCATACCTCGCCGACCAGTGCGGCCAGGTTGGTATTCGCACGCCGCAGGACCGTGCGCCCGGCATCGCCGCGCGCCAAAAACAGCAGCTGCTCCACGAGCTCCTGCATATGCTCGCTTTCGGCCTTGAGCGAGGCAATGGACTCTGCCAGCACGTCCGGGTCGTCTTTGCCCCAGCGGTCGAGCATGTTCACGTAGCCCTGAATCACCGCGATGGGCGTGCGCAGCTCGTGGCTCGCATCGTTGACAAAGCGCATCTGCTGCAGCTTGGCCTCTTGCATCTGGCGCAGTAGGCGGTTGAGTGCAACCTCGATGCTTGCCAGGTCGGCGTCGCCGGTGGTGACGCTCGGCGAGTCGACGCTTGCGCGCTCGATGGCCTGCTCCAGCGTTTCCATCTTGCCGCCGGAGAGCTGCATGCGGCCGAGTTCGTCCACGCGCAGGGCCAGATCGTTGAGCGGCGCCATGGTGCGGCGCACGCGGCGGGCGCCGGCGAGCATGTTGAGCACGCTGATGACCTGCCAACCCACAACGACAAGGTAGAGAGGCCATAGCGTGACGAGGTCCTGCGCGAGGGGGAAAGTCTTGGTGGTACGCGCAAGCTCGACGGTATAGGTGAGCGTTGTCAGGTCCCAGCCGCGCGCGGGCGTCAGCGACATGCCGTGAACGGTGGCACCGGGGATCCATCCTGCGGTAAACGTGTCGTCGGGCAGTGTCTGGTTGTATCCATAGACGAGGATCGCCGCCGCAATCACTACCAGCAACAGATCGAGCCAGATGTAGCTCATCAGACGGCGCCACATATAGCTCCAGTTGATGGCGCGGGCGATGGAGGTGACGCGCTTGGCCTCGGCGTTACGCACGGCAGACATAGCCCACCCCGCGCACGGTCTGGATGATGCGGGCGCCGCCGGCGTCCTCGATCTTGGCGCGCAGGTGCGCGATGTGCACGTCGACGTTGTTGGTGTCGCCCACGTATTCGTAGCCCAGCGCCTCGTGCGCGATGCGCTCGCGTGTGAGCACGGTCTCGGCATGCGCCATAAGCAGGGCGAGGACGTCGAACTCGCGAGCCGTGAGCGCGATAGGCGAGCCGCCGACTGTGACTTCGCGGCGGCCGGGATCGAGCACGACTGAGCCAACGGCGAGCACGGCGGGGGAGGGCGCGGCAGAGGTCTTGGCAGAGTTACCAGCCGGGGGTACCGCAGCGGCACCCGTAGTGCCCTCCCCGGCCCCAACGCCCGAAGCCGCCCGCACGGCCTCCGAGCGCTTCAGCGCCACGCGGATCCGTGCGAACAGCTCCTCAATCGCAAACGGCTTGGTCAGGTAATCGTCGGCGCCGGCATCGAGCCCGGCCACCTTGTCCATCACGGCATCGCGCGCGGTGACCATTATCACCGGCACATCCTTGTGCTTGCGGACGCGCCGCAGGACCTCCATGCCGTTGAGCTGCGGCAACAGCACATCGAGCAGAATAAGATCGTAGTTGCGCTCCAGCGCCAGGTCCACGGCGGTGCGGCCATCGGCGGCGTGTTCCACCTGGTAGCCCTCGTGCTCCAGCTCGAGCGTCACAAAGCGGGCGATTTTCTCCTCGTCCTCTACGATCAAGATCCGTGCCATGCGTGCCCCCGTCTGCGATTACTTGTCGTCGTTGAGATTTTGCTTGATGTCGTCTGCGGCGTTGGCAGCGCTATCCATAAGGTTGTTGATGCTGCCGGGCACGTCGCCGTCGCTGTCGATGCGGTAGCGCATGCCAAAGAACAGGCCAATCAGCATCAGCCATATCGTGGCGCCCCAGGCAAACAGCGCGACGATGGGGATCAGGATGGGGATGTTGAGGATGATCGCATCGCGGCGCGTAGCGATAAACTTGGTGTCCAGACTCAGGCGGAAGAGCTTTTTGAGGTACTCCCACACGCTGTCCATCTTCTTGGAGAAGTCGGTCTTTTCGCTCGACTTCTCGTAGGCGGCCTGCGCGGCGACCATCTCGGCCGAGGGTTCGTCGACCGGCGCGGACTCGGTGGCGGCGTGCGCCGACGTGGTCTGGGTCTTGCCTTGCGACTCGAGCCAAATGATGGCGTCCAAAACGTTGCCGTCGGCGGCGTCGAGCGCGGCTTTGGCATCGGTGTAGCTCACGTTGCACTTGGTGCGGATGGTTTCAACTTTTTCGAGGTCGTCCATGACCTGTCCTTTCGTTCGATGGGCGCGACGCCGGGCGATCTGCCCGGGCGCGAGCGTTGCGTTCGGCGGCCTGCGTTGCGCGGCGCCGCCCCGCCCTTGGTCGAACTCTATAGTGCAGGTTATAGATTAAGCGATTCTTGAGCCAAGATTAACGTTGGATGAGTTTTTGGGTAGCGGTGGGAAAAGTATTAGACCTCGATAGCGGGGGATGTGGTGCCGGTGCAAAACGGCGTCAAAGGCTGGTCGAGCAGGCGGTTTCTCCATTGATGTCCGCATGACATGGGACACTTACCCTGCCGCCCTGCTCTGCCGCGGTGGCATGTACCTGAACAACGACCCTCTAAGGAGTTCGATTTTGATGAGTGACAACACCAAGCATCTCGCAAAGAAGTGCGTCAAGGACGCGGGACCGTGCCTCGCGCTGTGCCTTGCCGGCGCAGCGGTCACGCTGCTGGCTGTTCTGGGGTCATTCGACGTGCTCCGAAGTGCCAGCTTTCTGCATGTTTGCATGGCTCTTGCCGGCGCCATGATGACCGGCGGCGTGCTCGATCTGGTTTTTTGGGTGCTTGACCCGTTTGGATGGAAGAACGAGGGGTAAGCCCTAAAGGATGGAAGGGCTGGAACGGTTAGCTTAGTGATCGTGCAAAATGCGGGCTAGCGACTTACAGGGAAGTGGTAATCCGATGACGGTCTATGTGACGGGCGACATTCACGGCGGCCTCGACATGCAAAAGCTGCGCGACTGGGAGCTTGGGGATAGTCTGACGGGCGACGACTATCTGATTGTCGCGGGCGACTTTGGCTTTCCGTGGGATTTTTCTGCCGAGGAGTGCGCCGATATCGCCTGGCTGGAGTCGCGCCCCTATACGGTGCTGTTTGTCGACGGAAACCACGAGCGTTTCGATCACTGGGCGGAGCGCCCCATGGAGCTTTGGCACGGCGGGCTGACGCAGCGCCTGTCGGATACCTCTCCCATACGGCGCCTGACGCGCGGCGAGGTTTTTGAGCTCGATGACTCAACGATCTTTACCATGGGCGGCGCCACGAGTGTGGACAAGGAATACCGCATTCCCTATTCCAGCTGGTGGCCGCAGGAGTTGCCGGACGAGCGCAACTTTGAGGAGGCGCGGGCAAAGCTCGACAGCGTGGGCTGGAAGGTCGACTACGTGATCACCCACACCTGCTC
>CALFDL010000056.1 GCA_937950415.1 uncultured Collinsella sp.
GCGCGACTCTGCTGCAGGGCGAGGCATGTGGCCTGGTGAACGAGCAGCCTTCAGCGGACGAGCTGCGCGCCCTGGCCGCGTCCGTACGCGCGCTGAGCTATGGCACCAACCTGTGGGGTTCGGCCGACTACCGCCGCCGCATCTCGGCCCCGCTTGCCGTCCAGGCTGTGCGTCGCGCCGCCGGCATCGAGCCCTCGGCTGCGCTTGCCCGCGAGCTCGAGTCCGTGCAAGTGCCTAAGTTTGCCACGGACGAGTATTCCTGCCGCCGCGTGCCCGGCGTCGATTCTAGCGAGGTGCGCTAATGGCTGCCAAACTCATCGATCTTTCCTTTACGCTCAACGGCCGCAAGGTCAAGGTCCAAATTGCCCCCGATACCATGCTCTTTGTGCTGCTGCGCGAGCAGGGCTGCTCGTCGGTGCGCTGCGCCTGCGAAACCACCAACTGCGGTCTGTGCACGGTGTGGCTCGACGGCGACCCGGTGCTGAGCTGCTCGGTTCCCGCCGCGCGCGTCGAGGGCCGCTCCATCACCACGCTCGAGGGCCTCAAGGCCGAGTCCGAGGCGCTCGCCTGTGCCATGGCTGCCGAAGGCGCCGAGCAGTGCGGTTTTTGCGCCCCTGGCCTCATCATGAACGTGCTGGCGCTTGCCCGCGCCGCCAAGGAGGACCCGAGCCTCGTCGCCACGCGCGAGGAGCTCTCGCGTCAGCTCGCCGGCAACCTCTGCCGCTGCAGCGGCTACGAGAGCCAGCTGCGCGCTATCGTGCGCTTTCTCAACGAGTCCGGCGTGCAGGTGGGCTTTGAGATGCCCGAACTGCCGGTCAACGATACCAGCTGCGACGGTGTCTCTTACAAGCAGATCACTCACAAGCAGCCCAAGAAGGACTCGAAGGCGCTGCTCGAGGGTCGTCCGGTCTACACCGGCGATATGGTGCCCGCCGGTACGCTCATCGTCAAACTCAAGCGCAGTCCGTACGCCCGTGCCAAGATCCGCTCCATCGATACGTCGCGCGCCCTGAAAGTGCCCGGCGTGGTGGGCGTTTACACCTATGAGGACGTGCCCAAGCGCCGCTTTACCATCGCCGGTCAGAGCTATCCGCAGCCGAGTCCCTACGACCGCTTGATCCTCGAGAACCTCGTCCGTTATCAAAACGAAGAGGTGGCGATCGTCGCAGCCGAGACCGAGGAGGCCGCCGACAAGGCGCTCAAGCTCATCAAGGTCGACTACGAGGTGCTCGAGCCCCTGCTCGACTTTACCCAGGCACTCGATAACGACATCGTGGTCCACCCCGAGGGCGACGTGACCTTTATGTTCCCGCAGGGCGGCGACGTCCCGCGCAACTTGGTATGCAGCGGCACGAGCGACTTTGGCGATCTTGACGAGGCCTTCGCCCAGAGCGACATCGTCTTTGAGCGCACCTACACCAGCCAGGCCACGCAGACTGCGCCCATGGAGACCTTCCGCGCCTTCGCGACGACCGACGCGTTTGGGCGCATCTCCGTGACCACCTCGACGCAGGTGCCCTTCCACGTGCGCCGCATGGTCGCGCAGTCGCTCGACATTCCGCAGTCGCAGGTGCAGGTCATTAAGCCGCGCATCGGCGGCGGCTTTGGCTCCAAGCAGACGGGCTGCTGCGAGATCTTTGTGGCGTTCGTGACCCAGCAGACCGGCCGTCCGAGCTACTGCTGCTACACCCGTGAGGAGACCATCACCGCGGGCAACTCGCGCCACCAGATGCAAATGACCGTTAAGCTGGGCGCCATGAACGACGGCACCATCACGGCCATCGATCTGCATACGCTGTCCAACGCCGGGGCCTATGGCGAGCATGCCACCACGACGATCGGCCTCTCGGGCCACAAGAGCCTGCCCATCTACAACCACGTGAAGGCGAGCCGCTTTAGCTGGGACGCCGTCTACACCAATACCAACCGCGGCGGCGCATATCGTGGCTACGGTGCCACCCAGGGCCAGTTTGCCGTGGAGAGCGCCGTCAACGAGCTCGCTGACATGCTGCACATGGACCCCGCCGACCTGCGCCTTAAGAACATCGTGCGCGAGGGCGAGACCATGCCGCAGTACTACAACGAGAAGCTTAACGCCTGCGCACTCGACCGCTGCCTGCTGCGCGCGATGGACATGATCGGCTGGCGCGACAAGCCGCTGGCCGTGGACCTGGGCGACCGTGTGCGCGCCCTGGGTTGCGCGCTCACCATGCAGGGCTCGGGCATCTCCAATGTCGACATCGCCGGCATCGACATGCGCCTGGAAGAGGACGGCTTCATTACCATTGGCACCGGCGCCACCGATAACGGCATGGGCGTCGACACGATCCTGGCGCAGATTGCCGCCGAGGAGCTGGGCGTTGAGAGTTCGCTTATCGTGGTGCGCGGCGTGGACACCGACGTGTCGCCGTTCGATGCCGGCTCGTACGCGAGCTCGGGCACGTACGTGACGGGCCTGGCAGCCAAGAACGCCGCGACCGAGCTGCGCGAGAAGATCTGCGCTAAGGCCGCCCAGATGTGGGACGTGGACGCCGCCGACGTGGTCTTTGATGGCCAGTACGTGCGCCTGTCCGACGAGCGTGCCGCGCGCGAGCAGAACCGCTACCTCACACTGCGCGACTTTGCCAACCTGTGCGTCAAGAACATCGCGGGCGGCGACGCGCTCACCTCGCATGCCTCTGCCTGCCTGCCCGTCTCGCCTCCGCCGTTTATGGCCGGCATTGCCGAGGTCGAGGTCGACAAGGCCACCGGCAAGGTGACCGTGGTGGACTACGCGGCGGCTGTGGACTGCGGTACCGTGATCAACGAGGCGCTCGCGCGCGTCCAGGCTGAGGGCGGCATTGCCCAGGGTATCGGCCACGCACTCTACGAGATCGTCGAGCATGACGACCGCGGTCGCCTGCGCACCGGCAACTTTATGAGCTACAAGCTGCCCACGCGCCTGGATATCGGCAGCATTCGCGTGGCCTTTGAGCCGAGCTATGAGCCGACGGGCCCGTTTGGTGCCAAGTCGATCGGCGAGGTCGTCATCAACACGCCGCTCGCCGCCGTTGCCTCGGCCGTGGCACACGCTACCGGACATCAGGTTCGCTCACTGCCCATCACGCCCGAGAAGGCCCTGCTGGGGGAGTAGCGGGTCAGCGAACAAGTCGTACAAGTCGTAATTGGCGGGGCGGGGCAACTCGCCCCACCTTTTGCACTCGTGGTGAGGTCGTGAGCTTGTAAAAGGTGTGCGTGCGCTTGCCGCTCGTATCTGCTATCATTCCTAGTCTGTGCGCTCATGCGGGCGTGGCGGAATTGGTAGACGCGCCAGATTTAGGTTCTGGTGGGATTCCCGTGAAGGTTCGAGTCCTTTCGCCCGCACCATCGCACCTGCGTCGGCTCCCGCCGTCGCGACACTTTGTTGCATAAAGGTACCAGCACCTCAGATAAGCTGGGCAGTATGAGGAGGAACGTGTTGAACATCACCGCTTCTGACGTCAAGGACGCCAAGCTCACCGCTACGGTCACCATCCCGGCCGCCGACGTCGACGCCGCGATCAAGAAGGCCTACAAGGACACCGCCAAGAAGTACCGCTTCCCGGGCTTCCGTGCCGGCAAGGCTCCCCGTCCGGTCATCGATTCCGCTCTTGGCGCCGAGGCTACCCTCGCTCAGGCCACCAATGACCTGATCGCTGCCAACGAGCCCGCCGTCCTCAACGAGCTGGACATCGTCCCCACCAAGAACGGTGACTACAAGGAGCTCGACCTCGCCAAGGATCACGAGGACTACACTTACACCGTCGAGTTCTCCCTGCGTCCCGCCGCTGAGCTCTCTTCCTTCGACGCCGTCGAGATCGAGATGCCTCCCGCGGAGGTCACCGAGTCCGAGATCAACAACCAGGTCGAGATGCTCCTCAACTACCGTGCCACCTTCGAGGACGTCGAGGGTCGCGCCGTCGAGGCTGACGACTATGTGACCGTCGACCTCAAGGCCGTCGAGAACGCCGACAACTTCGCCGCCGAGGGCCGCATGCTCATCGCCGGTAGCGACAGCAATCCCAAGGAGTTCAACGAGGCCCTGATCGGCGCCAACGTTGACGATGTCAAGTCCGTCACCTGGACCGACGAGGCCGAGACCCACACCGTCGAGGTCACCGTCAAGGGCATCAAGGTCCGCAACACCCCCGAGCTCACCGACGAGCTCGTCAAGTCCGACTTTGGCTTCGACAACATCGACGCTATGCGCGACGCCATCAAGATCGAGATCGAGCAGGACAAGGCTTCCCGCCTCCCGGCCGAGAAGGAGAACCGTTGCGTTTCCGCTCTCGCCGAGCGCCTGCAACTCGACGAGATGGATGCCGACTACGAGCAGTCCGTCTTTGAGGAGCTTGGCCAGAACTTCCTGTCCAACCTCGCTGCCCGCGGCATGACCCTGGACACCTGGCTGCCCGCTTCCGGTCTGACCATGGAGCAGTTCATCGGCGATCTGCACAAGCAGGCCAACGACGTTGCCCGTGAGTCCCTGGCGCTCGACGCCCTCGCCCGTGAGCTCAAGATTGAGGTCACCGAGGACGACATCAACGCCGAGTTCGAGAAGGCCGGCGTCAAGGACGTCGAGGCTTCCAAGGCCGAGTTCATCGCCGATGGCCGCATGCCTGCTGTCCGTGAGTCCATCCGCCGCTCCAAGGCCGTCGACCACCTGGTCGAGAACGCCAAGGTGACCGAGGTCGACGAGACCGCCAAGGACGCCGAGTAATTCTCGCCACCTTGCCCACGAGCGCATGCATGCGCCCGTGATGGGGTAAAGTTATAAGCCGGTTATCCGGTTGCTTCGTACGGTGCCAGCCAATGCATAGCATGCGGGCACCGTACGTTTGTCTAGAACCACTATTGGTCCGTAAGAGAAATGGAGATGCGTATGATCGCTAAGTTCGATTCCGCCCTCGTGCCATACGTTATCGAGCAGACGCCGCGCGGCGAGCGCAGCTACGATATCTATTCGCGCCTGCTCAACGACCGCATCATCTTCTTGGGCGAGGAGATTAACTCCGTCAGCGCCAATCTGGTCGTTGCCCAGCTGCTGCATCTTGAAAGCCAGGATGCCGAGAAGGATATCTCGCTCTACATCAATTCGCCCGGCGGTGAGGTTTACTCCGGCCTGGCGATTCTGGATACCATGAACTTCATCAAGCCGCAGGTCTCCACCATCTGCGTCGGTATGGCCGCGTCCATGGCCGCCGTGCTGCTTTCGGCCGGTGCCAAGGGCAAGCGCTTCTGCCTGCCGCATTCCAAGGTCATGATTCACCAGCCCAGCGGCGGTGCCCAGGGCCAGCAGACCGAGATTGAGATCGTGGCCGAGGAGATCAAGAAGACCCGCCGCGAGCTCAACCAGATTCTGTCCGACGCCTCTGGCCAGCCTATCGAGAAGGTCCAGGCCGATACCGAGCGCGACAACTACCTGACCGCTGCCGAGGCCCTCGACTACGGCCTAATCGACCGTATCGTCACCTCGCGAGATCTCGCCGCGAAGGATGCCTAGGATGGCAGGTAACATGCAGGACAACTTTGACGAGAACGGCAACCCCATCCGCTGCTCCTTCTGCGGAAAAGAGCAGGGTCAGGTCCGTCGCCTCGTAAAGGGTCCGACCAACATCTTTATCTGTGACGAGTGCGTCGCCGCCTGCTCCGAGATCTTGGAGGAGTCGCTGGCTTCGGACTTTATGGACGCTGCCCGCAACGGCAAGCTGCCGGGCTTCCTCAACGACCACGGCCAGGCTGCCGGCCAGCCTGCTGTAGATCCCGAGGCCGAGGGTTTTGAGCTGGAGGACGACGCTCGCCAGGTCATTACGCACGTGCCGACGCCGCACGAGATCTATGACGAGCTTTCGGCTTATGTTATGGGCCAGGAGGACGCCAAGCGCGCTATGTCGGTTGCCGTGTACAATCACTATCGCCGCGTGATCGAGGGCGGCGCCGCGGTGTCCGCTTTTGATGCTGGCATGGGCTCGCAGTTCGATGACGATATGGACGAGGTAGAGCTCGCCAAGTCCAACATCCTGCTGCTCGGCCCCACCGGTACCGGCAAGACCCTGCTCGCCCAGACGCTCGCGCGCATCCTCGAGGTGCCGTTTGCCATCGCCGACGCTACCGCGCTCACCGAGGCTGGTTACGTTGGCGAGGACGTGGAGAACATTCTGCTCAAGCTTATCAATGCTGCCGATGGCGACATTGAGCGCGCTCAGGTGGGCATTATCTACGTGGACGAGATTGACAAGATCGCCCGCAAGGCCGAGAACCTCTCCATCACCCGCGATGTTTCGGGCGAGGGTGTTCAGCAGGCGCTGCTTAAGATTCTTGAGGGCACGGTGGCCAGCGTTCCGCCCACCGGCGGCCGCAAGCATCCCCAGCAGGAGCTGCTGCAGATCGACACGACCAACATCCTGTTTATCTGCGGCGGTGCCTTTGTCGGTCTGGACAAGATCATCGCCGACCGCGTGGGCAACAAGGGCGTAGGTTTTAATTCCGAGATCGCAGGCCCCACCTCGGTCGACGAGAACGACCTGCTGCGTCAGGTGCTCCCGCAGGACCTCAACGCCTTTGGCATGATCCCCGAGTTCGTGGGCCGTACGCCCGTCGTCACCCAGACGCAGGCGCTCGACGAGGACGACCTGGTGTCGATTCTGACCGAGCCCAAGAACGCCGTGGTGCGTCAGTACCGCAAGATGTTCCAGCTCGAGGACGTTGAGCTCGAGTTTGAGGATGCCGCCCTGCACGAGATCGCCCGCATGGCGCTCGCCCGCAAGACCGGCGCGCGCGGCCTGCGCTCCATCTGCGAGGACGTGCTGCAGCAGACGATGTTCGACCTCCCCAGCGAGGAAGGGGTAGCCAAGGTCGTCGTAACCGAAGCTGCCGTAAAGGGCGAAGAACAGCCCCAACGCATCTACGGCTAAACCAGCCAAAAACGTGCTTACAAATAGCCTCCGACCATCCGCGGTCGGAGGCTATTTTATATATACGCAATAACCCCAACTACCTGTGTTATTCTGTGTGTTTGTTTAAGCCTCGGCGAAGTCATTACAGACTGAAGTAATCGATACCTAAGGGGAGGAATATAGGCCCGATTTTCGTAGATTCCGCACGAGCCGAAGACCACTTAATGTGGTCTTCGAGCGAGCCCAGGACCTGACCGAGCGAAAATCGGGCCTACATTCCTCCCCGGCGGGACAGGGAGAGATATATGGAAGAAATGCCCAAGAACTACGATCCGTCGACCAACGAGCCGGCGATCCTGCAGAAGTGGCTCGACGGCGGTTACTATAAGCGCCGTGAGGGCGTGGGCGACTGCACCGTCACCATTCCGCCTCCCAACGTGACCGGCAAGCTCCACATGGGCCACGCTACCGATGACTCCATCCAGGACGCCATCATCCGTATGGCCCGCATGCGCGGCAAGTCCACGCGCTGGGTGCTGGGTACCGATCACGCCGGTATCGCCACGCAGACCAAGGTCGACAAGAAGCTCAAGAGCGAGGGCATCAGCCGCCTGGAGATCGGCCGCGACAAGTTTGTCGACGCCTGCTGGGATTGGACCCACGAGTACGGCGGCATCATCGTCGAGCAGATCAAGCGCATGGGCTGCTCCGTCGACTTCGATAACGAGCGCTTTACCATGGACGAGGACTACGCGCAGGCCGTGCGCAAGGTCTTCTGCGACTGGTACCACGACGGCCTGATCTATCGCGGCAAGCGCATCGTCAACTGGTGCCCCAACTGCACTACCGCTATCTCGGACGACGAGGCCGAGTACAAGGACGAGAAGGGCCACCTGTGGCACCTGCGCTATCCGCTGACCGAGCCGGTCAACGGCCAGGACTACATCGTCGTCGCCACCACGCGCCCCGAGACCATGCTCGGCGACACGGGCGTTGCCGTCTCCCCGAAGGACCCCGAGAAGGCCGCCTTTGTGGGCAAGACCGTCAAGCTCCCCATTGTCGACCGCGAGATCCCCATCTTTGAGGATTGGCATGTCGACGCCAACTTTGGCTCCGGCTTCGTTAAGGTCACCCCGGCTCACGACCCCAACGACTACGCCATGGGTCAGGCCCACGACCTGCCGCAGATCAACATTTTCGATGAGCACGCGGTGGTCGTCGAGGGCTATGGCGAGTTCACTGGCATGACTCGCGAGGAGTGCCGCGAGGCCGTCATTAAGTGGTTTGAGGAGCATGATCTGCTCGACCACGTCGAAGAGCACGACCACTCCGTCATGCACTGCTACCGTTGCGACGCCGCGTTGGAGCCGTGGCTGTCCGAGCAGTGGTTCGTCGCCGTCGACAAACTCAAGGGGCCGGCGCTCGACGCCGTCAACTCCGGTAAGGTCACCTTCCACCCCGCGCGCTGGACGCAGACCTACACCACCTGGATGGAGAACCTCAAGGACTGGTGCATCAGCCGCCAGCTGTGGTGGGGCCACCGTATCCCCGTGTTTTACTGCGAGGACTGCGGCTGGGAGGACGCCCTTACCGAGGACACCGACGTGTGCCCCAAGTGCGGCGGTCATCACGTGCATCAGGACGAGAACGTGCTGGACACCTGGTTCAGCTCGCAGCTGTGGACCTTCGCCACGCAGGGTTGGCCGCAAAAGCCGGAGCTGCTCGAGGGCCATCATCCCACGACGGCGCTCGTCACCGCGCGCGACATCATCGCGCTGTGGGTCGCCCGCATGGTCATGAGCTCGCTGTACTTCCTGGACGAGGTGCCGTTTAAGGACGTCGTTATCTATCCGACGATCCTTGCCAAGGACGGCAGCCGCATGTCCAAGTCCAAGGGCAACGGCGTTGACCCCATGGACCTCATTGGCATGTACGGTGCCGACGCCATGCGCTACAACCTGCTCACGCTGTGCACCACCAACCAGGACGTCAAGTTCGACGCGAACATCGACAAGAAGACCAAGAAGCTTATCGACAGCCCGCGCACCGAGCAGGCCAAGTCGTTTGTGACCAAGATCTGGAACGCCAGCCGCTTCCTGCTCATGAACATGGAGGGCTACACGCCCGGCGAGCCCGTCGTGGAGACGCCGGCCGACGCCTGGATGTTCAGCCGCCTTGCCAAGGCCGTGAAGATGGTCACCGAGGGTATCGAGAACTACACCTTTGGCGACATGGCCCGCGGCGTGCAGCAGTTCTTCTGGAACGAGGTCTGCGACTGGTACGTCGAGGTCACCAAGGCCCGCCTGAAGGGTGAGGGCCGTCTGCAGGCTCAGCGCAACCTGATCTTTGTGCTCGACACCTCCATTCGCCTGATGCACCCGCTCATGCCGTTTGTCACCGAGGAGATCTGGGACAACATGCCGGCGAGCGTGCTCGACCTGGACGCCGAGGGCAACGTTGACCGTGCCGAGGCGCTCATGATCGCCAAGTGGCCCGAGCCCGCCGACTACGCCAAGTATGTCGATGAGCCCGCCGAGCGCGCATTTGAGCTGTGCCGCACCGTCGTTTCTGCCGCCCGCGCTACGCGTTCGCGTTATCGCTTGAGCCCCAAGGCCGAGCTCGACGTGGTCGTGCGCGCCGGTGCCGAGGACATCGAGAAGCTCGAGAGCCTGCGCTCGACCATCGAGCCGCTGGCGAACACCGCTTCGCTGGTTATGGGTACCGACGTTGAGAAGCCGGCTGCGAGCATTGCCGTGGTCGATAGCGGCGTCGAGGTCTTTGTGGTGCTCGAGGGCAAGGTTGACCTTTCGGCCGAGAAGGCACGCCTGGAGAAGGAGATTGCCGCGGCTCAGAAGGAGCTTGCCGGCTGCGAGAAGACGCTGGCCAACGAGGGCTTTGTGGCTAAGGCCGCACCTGCGGTGGTCCAGAAGAAGAGGGACCGTGCAGCTGAGCTCAAGGAGATCCTGGCGGCGCTGACTGCTCAGGTTGCTGACTTCTCGTAGGTCTAACTTGGGGGCGCGTCCCGATGCCTTGCTTTCGGCTGCGGACAGTCCTGCGCAAGACGGACAGCACATTAAGTGCTGTCCTTTGCGTGCGGAACTTGCGGCGAGCAAAGCATCGGGCCGCTCCTAGTTCGCTTACGTGGCTGTTTGCATCTGGCGTGTTGGGGCCACTTGGTCGTGGCCTTGATTCCGCTGCAAGCGGTGTTTGGCTGATATTTTGAATGGGAGGGGCTCGTTGTTGATTCGGGCCTCTTTTTATGTGAGGGGACTTTGGGTTATGGCTAAGCGTTCTGGGTCGTATGTCGTTCCTTTCTCGTTTGAGCTGCTTTCGTTTGATGAGGCTGTGGGGCTTGCTGCTGATACGGGGCGGATTTCTGGGGATGCTGGTCCGCTGCTCGAGACGGTTGTCGATATGCTCGATGAGCTGGGACGTCCTGATGAGTATTTTGATTGCATTCAGGTTGCCGGTACCAATGGCAAGACTTCGACTACGCGTTTTTCAGCTGCTATCTTGCGTGGTGAGGGGTTAAAGACCGCGCTGTATACGTCGCCGCAGCTTGTTCGCTATCCCGAGCGCATGGAGGTTGACGGGCACGTTGTGAGCGACGAGGCCTTTGCCCGTGGCGTTTCGGCGGCTGTCGAGGCGGGACGTCGCGTGAATGCGCACCGTGTGGCGGCGGGGGAGCGCGCCTATTCCATCACGCCGTTTGACTTGCTGACGGCTGCCGCACTTGTAGTGTTTGCCGAGGCCGCGGTGGATGTTGCCGTGCTCGAGGTTGGCATGGGCGGGCGTTGGGACGCTACGAGTGCGACCGATCCCGTTGCCGTTGCCATTACGGGCATTGGGCTCGATCACACACGTATTTTAGGCGACACGCTCGAGGCCATTGCGGGGGAGAAGGCTGCGGTTATTAAGCCTGGGCGTTTGGTTGTTTTGGGCGAGGGTACGCATGAGGCGAGCGTTCAATGTGTGATGGATGCCCGCTGCCGCGAGTGCGGCATCGTGCCGCTCGTGGTGAGCCACGCCACGACTAAGGTGCCGGCGCATGTGGGCGATACGATTGAGTTTAGCTGTACCACGCCGCGCGCGATCTATACGTCGAGCATGGTCAAGCCGGCGTATCAGCCGCAGAATGCTGCGTGCGCGATTATGCTGTGCGAGGGGTATCTGGGTCGCGAGCTCGATCATGACAAGCTCGATGCGTCGCTTATGGGCTGCCCCACGCCGGGCCGATTTGATGTGCTGGGAACTGATCCGCTCAAGCTGATCGACGCCTGCCATAACCCCCAGAGCTGCGAGAACTTTGTAAACGCGCTGGACGAGATCGATCCGTGCGTGGAGAGTCGCCCCACCCTGCTGTGTGCCGCGCTGGCTGACAAGGACGTGGCGGGCATCGTCGACGTGCTGATTCCCGCCTTTCCGCGCGTGGTTGTGACCCAGACCGATTCCGATCGCGCCCTGCCGGCGGAGGAGCTTGCCGCACTTGTGGACGCTGACAAGCTTGTTGGCGTGTGCCCCAGCGTATCCGAGGCCCTCGCGGCCTTCGATGCCGCGGGCGAGCCTTTCGTAGCCGCCGGCACCATCACCCTAGCCGGCGAAGTAGCTGGCCTGCTCCGCTAACCCATCCCCTCATCAGTTGCGGTGATATACGGGCTGTTTTACAAGCCAGAAGCCTCAAACAGTCCGTATATCACCGCAACTCAAATTGGCTGCCCTTGGGTGCCCGTTTACGAAACCATTTATGCCGCTTAACCTATAGCATATTGCAAACCTCCATCGGCGAAGGATACGCTCAGCTTAACTTGCCAATCGGACCAGTGCTGTTTGGTCCGTTGAGCGTGTCGGGAGGAAACATGAACAGAAGGCATGTCAACGCGGCCATTACCGCGGGTCTGGCTCTGACGATGACGGTCGGCTCGGTGCCGCCGCAGGCGTTCGCCGAGATGATGCAGGGTGATACCACCCAAGTCGTTGCCGAGCAAAGCGATGCGACGAGTGCGGCTGCCGCGTCTGCGGACACCAGCCAGTCAACCTCGCAAGACCAGAGCGAAGATAAGATTGCCGCTTTTGCCAACCTAAACGAGCTACATGTTGCCGAGGGTTCCGACGCCACGCTGCCCCAAACTGTAACGGCAACCTACGAGAGCGGTACCACCAAGCAGGAAAACGTCACCTGGAAGTTGAACGGTGCCGATGTCCCGACAACTCTCGCGCAACTGCCCGCCGGCTCGTATGAGTTTGAAGGTACCGTCGCTGGCACCACGCAGACGGTTAAGCAGCGCGTGGCCATCGAAGCCTCTGCGGCAGATCCGGCGGCAGTAAACGCCCCCGATGCCACAGCGACGAGCAACGAAAGCGGCATTACGGTCGTGTCGATCGACGCTAACCCGATTTTAGAAAAATACGTCGGCGCGGATTATTATGGCCAGTATCAAACATCGCCCGTTAAGGTAAGGCTGTCTGATGGCACTGAGACCTCAGCTTATGTTAATTGGGACGAAAAGTCGCAGACGGCATTTGATACGGCGACAGAAGAATCCGAAGTTCCCATCACCGGTCAGATTACCGGCGTAAGCGTGAATAGCAATTGGATCACGCTCGCGGAGCCGTACGAAGTGAGCGGCGTGCTTAAGGTATACGTTCCTCGCTCAACCAGCAATGGCTCATGGATATGGACCGCGGCAGGTATTGCTCCCGCGGTTCCGTCTAGCATGTCGGTCGATTATTCAAATGGACAATCTTATACGTGCCCGGTTGAGTGGAATGAAATCTCGGCAGACCAGTACCAAAAGGAAGGAACCTTTGTTGTCGAGGGACATTTGAAGAACTATCCTTCCATGCTTGCGCACTGCACGGTCACAGTCCGCGCGGTTAAGAGTGTCCAGACCGAGTTGACGTGTACGACCCTAACCGGCGAGGCCCCGTCTCTGCCGTATTCTGCAGCGGTAATCTTCGATAACGGAGCCACCGAGCAGATTCCTGTGTCTTGGGATTCTTTCGACGCGTCGCTTTACTCTAAGGTGGGCTCGTTTACGGTTAAAGGTAAACTAAACGGTTTTGATTACCGTGAGGTTACCTGCACCGTTACCGTCAAAGATCCTAAGGACGTACTCGTTCTTAATTCTCTGAGGTTCGAGCGTGTGGTCGGCGATATTTCTCCTCTTAGCACGTATGTCTATTTCCCGGTTACGCAGTCAAATAACACTACATACACCCAAGGTTATCAGGTTAACTGGGACAACGCCGACGTGTCTCAATTCCAAAAGGCAGGCACCTATACGGTCACGGGCACGCTTGTGACATATAACGAATCTTCAGCCGCTAATGGCCTAAAGGTAACTGCTCAGGTCGAGGTCAAAGAAGTTGCCTCTATCGACGCTCTTGCTCCCGTTAACACGCCCGTCGGCGTACGTCCTACAACGGGCGGCGGTCTTCCCTACAGCGTTGAGGTTGCATTCACCGACGGTACAAAGAAGCAGTGCAACATTGCGTGGGACCCTATTTTGGACACGCAGGTGGCAAGTGAGGGGTCGTTTAAGCTTTCCGGTTCGCTGTCGTATTGGGCCAATACCTCATCTTCATCGTCTACTCAGGTGGAGCTGGGTGACAGCAATCGAGTCACGGCGACCATCTCCGTCCGCGCCCTGCAGATGCCTTCCTCGACATCGACAAGCACGCTTATCGGTTGCCAGCCCAATATGCCGGGTTCAATCGAGGCCACGATGTGGAATGGCTCGCGAGGCAATTTCCCCGTTCAGTGGTCGACGATTAGTCAGGACGCCCTAAAGAACCTTGGCCAGATTACGGTTAGCGGATACTTTACCGGCTCTAACATTCCGGCTACGGCGACGGTCAATGTGTGCGATCTCGAGGACAGCAACATCGGCAAGATCGCTTATGTTCCCGGCGCCGGACTTCTGGCTCCGCGCTACACATCCACGCTGTATTTGTCGGATGGCAGCTCGTTCTATCCCCAGTATTCCTCGGGGCAGCCTTATAGTTGGGATGAGTTCCCCCAAGAACTGCTGGACGGCAAGCCGGGCGAGTACGAAATTACCGGTACCATCACTGGCTCGTTGGCAAAGATCCATGCGACAGCAGCGTGCGGCGAGGTCAAGGGCGTTAACAACTATAGCGATAACGGTGTGACGCTTGGACAGTCGTACGAGGACTGGCGCGTTGTCTATCCCGGTGAGGAAGTCAATCTGGACTACTTCTACGTGTCCGGTGCATTGCAGGACGGAACGACGTTTAACGAGCTTGGCGTCAACTGGGATACCTACGATAGGTGCCCCCAGAAGGACTGCACGATTACCGGAACAGTCGCCGGAACGAATATCCCTGTGAAGGTCCACGTCATCGTGACTAAAAACTGGGAGGCTCAGCCGCAAACCATTACAGTGCTCAAGGGTAGCGATGGCACCGCCATGCTTCCCAGCCATGTCGAACTTGTAAGCCCCGATGCGACTGATCAACCGGGGTATTCGAACAAATACGCCGAGGCCAAGTGGAACACGAAGGGCTTCGATTGGACCCAGGGCGGCGTGGTCCGCGGCACTGCAACAATGAGCTATAGCACGGGATACGGCATGCAGGCGGTCGACGTTCCGATTACTGCCACCGTTAAGATCGCGAGTAAGGCGACCTCGGTTCAGGGCGGAACCATATGGACCGTCCCCGGCACCAATCCGATGCTGCCGGAATACCTTGAGGTTCGATACGACAACGATGTGTCTTTTGAGCCCCAGCGCGAAAAGGTCACATGGGACCGTGTCGCCGAAGACGCGTATGCCAAGGACGGTTCGTTTAAGGTGAAGGGCAAGCTCCAAGGTGGTGCCGAGGCGACAATCACTGTTGACGTCTGCTCCGTCACCTCCGTTGCCGTTCCTGAGTGCATTAATACGGCCAGCGGTGTTTTCCCCGAGCTGCCGTGGAATGTCTCGGTTGCCACGAGTGACGGCAAAACTCATAATGCCCAGGTTCAATGGGATTACGTTCGTCCCTCGGTTTATACCGGAGAGCCGGGTCAGGTCACGACAGTGTCTGGCGCGCTGTTTGCAAGCGGCCTTACTGGATACGGCGACGGCACCAACACCGGCCTCACTGTTCAGACCAAGATCGTTATCCAAGGCGTTGAGAAAGCTATCGACAACGGCGAAACCGCAGTGACCACCAAGGCCGGTACAGCTCCGACTATGCCGTCCAAGATGGCGGTCGAGATGAGCGATGGTTCCGTTTCGACGGCGGCTATTGATTGGGATCCGATCGCGCCCGAGAAGTACGAGCAGCCCGGCACGTTCTATGCGACGGGTCATGTGGTCGGCTTTGATGCCGCTGCCGTTATGGCGCTGCTGGACGATGACGGCCAAAAGGTCGGCGTGGATGAGAACGGCAACGTGACCGCCAAGGTGACGGTTGCCGACAAGAAGGCGAAGAAGGTGGCGCTGCAGCCCGAGGCCGTCGTGGTCAACACCACGGTCGGATCGATGCTGGAGCTGCCAGATGCCGTGTCCGTATATTTCTCGGATGGCTCAGCGCGGGATACTCGGGGCAGTTTGGGCGGCATCGAGATCGAAAAGTGGACCGACACCGACGGCATCGACCTCTCCAAGCCGCTCGCCAAGAAGGGTACGTACAAACTCGTCGGCAAGCTCAAGGATGTCGACAACGTCAACGCTATCGTGTACGTCAACGTCTCCGAGGCGCCGCGAACCATTACCAAGCTCGAGGCCAAGTCGTTTACTGTTGCCAAGGGCACGTCCAAGCAGGATCTGTACGCCCAGATGCCCAAGCAAGTTGTGGCGACTTACTCCGACGGCTCGACCGATTTGCTCGACATTGACGTTTGGGATCTTTCTAACGTCACGGACAAGCTGCTCAACGGAACCGGCACCGTGGCGATCACGGGCACGGTTAAGCTCAACGGTGCCAAGGTGACCTGCAATGTGACCGTGGTGGATCAGGATGCCCAGACGCC
>CALFDL010000057.1 GCA_937950415.1 uncultured Collinsella sp.
CTGAAAGGCGCCGATATGGTTGTCTTCGCTTCGCCTATCTACTGGTTTGATATCACTGCGCAGGAGAAGGCCGCCATCGACCGCCTGTACGCCTTTGGTGCTACAAGCTTCCCGTTCACCAAGACGGCCCTTTTGCTCGATAGCCACAGCGAGGGCGTCTATGATGCGGCGATCGCTATGTACAAGTCAACCTGTGCGTACTGCAAGTGGGAGGACCAGGGCATTGTCACCATCAGCGGTATGACCGAGCGTGACAGCATGGTCTCCTCGCCCAAGTTGGAAGAGGTGCGAGAGCTCGCTCGCAAGCTCGCCTAAGGACAAGAAGAACGCATGGCAATCAGCATTGGCGGAAAGCCTACTTCCCTTACCAAGAGGATTACTGATTGCCATGCGTTGATGTCCTTATGGACAATCTCCGCGTGCTAGGAGACTTTCTCGCTCAGGAACTCCCTGAATGCGGGGATGTCAAAGCCAACGAGACCACGCCCACGTTCCCCGATGACGCCGTCCTCGAGAAGGCGGCGTTTGTATTGGCTTGCGTAGTTGCTGGCGACGCCCATGCGTTTGGCTATCTCCGAGACCCTGCTGGGGCCAGAATCGGGCAGCATCGCGAGTAAAAACTCAATGTCTTTATCGGAAAGCTCTCGATAGGTCGTTTCGAGAATGCGATCACGCAGCTCCATGCGTGCGAGTAGGGAACCCTGCTGGACATCGGATGCACTGATTTGGGGCGAGTTCTCCGAAACATCCCAAGTGCGATATCCGACAAGCTGCATCATGTAGGGGAATCCGTCGACGGCCTTCACAGCATTCTCGAGCGCTTCTGGTGTGATTGAACGTCCTCCGGCCTCAACGGTTTTGCGAAACGCGTTTGCAATTTCAACGTCAGTGATTCGTCCTAACTGATGATATTGGGAACGCCTGAGGAACGAGACGGAATCGTTACGCAGCAACGCCGATACTTTGTAGGGCAGTCCTGCCATGAGTAGGGCAACTTTTTTACCTTCGCGTACAAAGTGCTGGTAAACAGAGGCAAATTGAAGCATTTCTTCGAGATCGACGGTGACTTCATCGATGGTAATGAGAAGTCCGATGTCATGTTTTTCGAGTTGCTTAAAGATGCCATTCATGCGTGTGCGCCAGTTGCCCTGGACCTCTTGAGCATATGTCCAATCGATGCCCACTGGACCAATTTGAACGCCGTTTATGCGCGCATGAGGCTGTGAGAGGTAGCTATCTGCGGCTTCTTTGGTTCGCTCGATAATATCTTCGAGCATGCCTGGCATGGCGGAGACATTTGCTGCGATCCAACCGTGTTCAAGCGCCGTTTCTGAAAGGAGCGAGAGAAGCGCCGTCTTGCCCGTTCCCCTTGCGCCCGTAAAAATAGTCGACAGGTTTGGATCTCCCGGGCCGTTGATAAAACCACGGTTGATGTCACGCAGAATATGCTCGCGACCCGCTAGAAAGGGAGGGATACTTCCGAACGTCGGGGTAAAGGGGTTCTTGCTGTACTCCATGGTGTCTCCTTTGCAAGTTTTGCTAATTTTTGCAAGTTTTGCTAATTTTTGCAAGTTTTGCTAACGACCGACCAAAGGGCATCGAAGCAGTGACGCTGACATTTTTTAACGCAGAAAAATAAGCAGAAATCAATTAATCTGCGTTAAGAAATAGTTGAGAAGAAAAACGACGAGTCCCGGGCGCAATGTCGTTGCGCTCCGGGCCTCGTCGCTTTGCGAAGTATCTAACGGTCTCGTTGCCGTGGTATCTAGTCAAACAAACTCGGCATGTCGTTTTCCTTCATGAGGGCACCGGCGGAGGGCAGGCTCTGCGCGGTGAACTTCTCGGCCGAGACGCCGGCGCCAAGGATCTCTTCGGTCGTGCCGACGGTGGTGACCAAGCGACCCTTCTTGGCTGTAAAGGCCTGGACGCCCTGCGTGTTGGTGGTCGTCTTGGTCTTGAGCAGCGACGTGTTGAAGTTCATCAAACGATAGTCGCTCGAGACCAGCGCGATGTCGCGATCTGTGTTGAGCACCTGGGCATACAGCAGCTTGCTGCCACCGTAGATGGCGTTCTTGAGGCGTTTGCGGTTGGTCTTGGTGACGTATCCAGAAAGCGCGACGCGCACCACGCGGCCGTTCTCAAAGACGAACAACACGTCGGCCTTGTAGTCCTCGGGGTCGATGACCCAGATGACACTCTCGTCGGGTTCCATCTCAAGATCGGTCGGCAGGTACGAGCCCAGCTGGGCCGACTTGGTATCCTCAAACGTCGCGACCTTGCACTTGTATACCTGACTCTTGTTGGTAAAGACCAGCAGCTCGTGGGTGTTGGAGGACGGGAACTCGATAAAGGGCTTATCGCCGTCCTTGTACTTGAGCGTGGTCGCCTTCTTGAGCACGCGGTCTGTCATCTTCTTAAGGTAGCCATCGCGCGAGAGCATGATGGTCACCGGGTACTCCTCGACCTCGGGCTCCAGGCTTACCTCGACGACCTCATGGGGCTCGATCCTGCCCGTGCGGCGCGGCATCACATATTTCTTGTTGACTGCTGCCAGCTCATCGCTGATGACCTTCTTGATGTTGTCTTCGCTCGAGAGAATCTCCTCAAGCTCGGCAATCTCACCCTCTAGCTTGGCGATGTCCTTGGTGCGGTTGAGGATGTACTCCTCGTTGATGTTGCGGAGCTTAAGTTCGGCAACAAACTCGGCCTGGGTCTCGTCGATGTCGAAACCCTTCATAAGGTTGGGCACGACTTCGGCTTCGAGCTTGGTGCCGCGGATGATGGCGATGGCCTTGTCGATGTCGAGCAAGATTGCCTCGAGGCCGTGCAGCAGGTGCAGGCGCTCGGACTTTTTGCCCAGGTCATAGTTAATGCGGCGACGTGTGGACTCAATACGCCACTTGACCCACTCGTGCAGGATCTGGCGCACGCCCATAACACGGGGATAGCCATCGACGAGCACGTTGAAGTTGCACGAGAACGAATCCTGTAGCGTGGTCGAGCGATAGAGCTTGGCCATGAGCTTGTCGGGGTCGACGCCGCGCTTAAGGTCGATGGCGATGCGCAGACCCGAAAGGTCTGTCTCGTCGCGGATGTCGGCGATCTCCTTGACCTTGCCTTCCTTGGAGAGCTTGACGATGCGTTCGATGATGACATCGGTCTTGGTGGTGTAGGGGATCTCGTAGACCTCGATGATGCGCTCTTCGGGAATCCAACGCCAGCGGGAGCGGATCTGGAAGCTGCCCAGGCCGGTCTCAATAATCTTCTCCATCTCCTCGCGGCGGTAGATGATCTCGCCGCCGGTCGAGAAGTCGGGCATGGGCATGTACTCGAGCAGGTCGCAGTCGGGATCCTGCAGGTAGTGCATCGTGGCGGTGCAGACCTCGTTGAGGTTGAAGCCGCAGATGTCGGACGCCATGGCGACGCCGATGCCCTTATTGGCCGAGACGAGGATGTTGGGGAACGTGGTGGGCAGCAGGCGCGGCTCCTTCATGGCTCCATCGTAGCTGTCGACGAAGTCGACCGGGTCCTTGTCGATGTCCTTGAAGATCTCGGCGCTGATGGGGGAGAGCTTGGCCTCGGTATAACGCGAGGCGGCGTAGCTCAGATCGCCCGAATAGTACTTGCCAAAGTTGCCCTTCGACTCCACGAAGGGGGCGAGCAGTGCCTCGTTGCCGGTGGCTAGGCGCACCATCGTCTCGTAGATCGCGGCATCGCCGTGCGGGTTGAGCTTCATGGTCTGGCCCACAATGTTGGCGCTCTTCTGGCGCTCGCCCTTGAGCAGGCCCATCTTGTACATGGTGTAGAGCAGCTTACGGTGCGAGGGCTTAAAGCCGTCGATCTCGGGGAATGCACGCGAGACGTTGACGCTCATGGCGTATGGCATGTAGTTGACCTCGAGCGTCTGCGTGATCGGCTGGTCGGTGACCTCGGAGTGCAGGCCGATGACGTTCTCGGCGTTGACCTGCTTTTTCTTTGGCTGGTTCTTCGTCTTCTTCTTTGCCACGATTTCCTCTTGAACTTCTTATGGGCCGTCGTTATCGATTTGCTGCTACTGCAGGTCCAGCTGGTCAAGGTATTCCTTGCCGTGCTCGGAGATATGGCGCTTGCGGCCCGCCTCGTCGTTGCCCAGCAACAGGTTGAACATGGTTTCCATCTTGGTGACGTCCTCGGGCTCCACCTTGATCAGACGGCGCGTCTCGGGGTTCATGGTGGTGAGCCACATCATGTCCGGATCATTTTCACCAAGACCCTTGGAGCGGTTGATCGAGCACTTTTGGTCGCCAATCTCCTTGAGGATGCCGTTTTTCTCGAGCTCGGTGTAGGCAAAGTAGGTCTTTTCTTTGCAGTTGATCTCGTAGAGCGGCGACTCGGCGATATACACGTAGCCTTCGTCGATAAGTGTTGGAACCAGGCGGTAAAGCATGGTGAGCACGAGCGTGCGGATGTGATAACCGTCGACGTCGGCGTCCGTACAGATGATGACCTTGTTCCAGTTAAGGTTGTCCAGGTCAAAGGCACCAAGGTTCTTGATGCGCTTGTCCTTGATCTCCACGCCGCAGCCCAGCACGCGCATGAGGTCCATGATGATGTCGGACTTAAAGATGCGCGGATAGTCTTCCTTCAGGCAGTTGAGGATCTTGCCGCGGACGGGCATAACGCCCTGGAACTCGGCATCGCGCGAGGTGCGGATGGCACCAGCTGCCGAGTCGCCCTCTACGATGTAGATCTCGCGACGGCTCTTGTCCTTGGAGCGGCAGTCAATGAACTTCTGCACGCGGTTGGCCATATCGGTCTTCTGCTGCAGGTTGGTCTTGATGCTCTGGCGCGTCTTCTCGGCATTCTCGCGCGAGCGCTTGTTGATGAGCACCTGCTCCATGATCTTGTTGGCGGCGTCCTTGTTCTCGATCAAGTAGGTCGAGAGGCGTTCCTTAAAGAATGCCGTCATGGCCTGCTGGATAAAGCGGTTATTGATGGCCTTCTTGGTCTGGTTTTCGTAGGACGTTTGGGTGGAGAAGCAGTTGGTCACCAGCACCAGGCAGTCCTGGACGTCTTGCCACTTAATGCCGCTCTCGTTTTTGTTGTACTTGCCCTGTTGCTTGATGTAGGCATCGATGGCGCTGGTGAGGGCGCTGCGGGCCGCCTTCTCGGGCGAACCGCCGTTCTCGAGCCACGATGAGTTGTGGTAGTACTCCTGCATCATAAAGGTGCGCGAGAAGCACATACATGCGGTGATCTTGACGTTGTAGTCGGGCAGGTCCTCGCGGTCGCGACCACGGCGGTCGGCCTCGATAAAGAAGGGCTCGGTGAGGTAGTCGGTACCGACCTTCTCGAGCACGTAGTCCTCGATGCCCTTGGGATAGCAAAAATCCTCTTCGGTAAACTCACCATCGTCACCCTCAATACGCAGGCGGAAGGTCACGTTGGCGTTGACCACGGCCTGGCGGCGCATGGTCTCGCGATACCAGTCGTGGGGAATGCTGATCGAGGTAAAGACCTCAAGATCGGGTCGCCACTTGATGGTGGTGCCGGTGCGTTCCTCGTCGCTGGGCTCAATCTCGAGTGCCTTCTTTTTGGCGCCGACGACCTTGCCCTTTTTAAAGTGCAGAGAGTACTTGTTGCCATCGCGCCAAACCGTGACGTCCATGTACTCGGAGGCGTACTGGGTCGCGCACGAGCCCAAGCCGTTGGTACCGAGCGAGAAGTCGTAGTCGCCGCCCTGGTTGTTGTTGTACTTGCCACCGGCGTAGAGCTCGCAAAAGACGAGCTCCCAGTTAAAGCGCTTCTCGGAGGGGTTCCAGTCGAGCGGGCAGCCGCGGCCATTGTCCTCTACCTGGATAGAGCCATCGCGAAAGGCGGTAAGGGTGATGAGCTTGCCGTAGCCCTGGCGCGCCTCGTCAACGGCGTTGGACAGGATCTCGAAGGCGGCATGCGCGCAACCGTCGAGTCCGTCCGAGCCAAAGATGACGGCGGGGCGCAGGCGTACGCGCTCCTCGTCCTTGAGCTGGCGGATACTGTCGTTACCATAGTTTGCGGTGTTTTTTGCCATACTCGCTCTCTCGGTGCTCCCTTGCTGCGTTTAAGTCATATAGATAGTCAAGGTAGCATAGCCCAGCCCACAGACGATTCCAACCAACACGAAATCCATCGAACAATCGTTCGGTTAGATAATGAATGCTCGGGATGCGGGAGGAGCCTGTCCTATCCAAACATCTGCGGCAGGTCGATGAAGACGGTTCGATCGCTTTTGCCAGCTTCGAAGCCCGAACGGGAGAAGAATCCATAGCGATGGCACTTGAGCCCCGTTGCCTCGACTTGGGCGATTTCCTCGTCGACCATTTTTTGCGTGATGGGGGATTTGCGGAACTTTGCTTCGTAGAATGCGTAACCCTCGGGGTCTTGCGTTACCACATCGAATTCGCCGCTCGTTTTGTTTGCGGGATCGTCGTACCAGTACTTGCCTATGGCGTCGAAAGCCGGTTCGATCTTGCCGGTCCTGTTCTGCCGTACGAGGTATTGACGGCAGATCTCCTCGAACATATGAGGAACGTAGTTTTCCTCGAAGTCTTGGGAGACGTGACGATCATAGAAGACTTCCGGGTCGAGCAGCTGACGCGCCGAGGCATTGCGGAAAACATAGCGATAGTAAAAGAGCGAAAGCGGATCCACTACAAAGTAGCCAGACTTGCGCTTGTTCGTAGGGTCGTTGATGGGTGCGCGCTTTTGGACGATTTCGAGTGACATGAGCTTGTCGAGTACGTCTGCCATGGCCGGACCACTCGAGACGTGCGACTGTGCCAGCACGTCCCCCCAACGGGAGTAACCTTGTGCGAGAGCTCCGAAAACTTCGTTGGCGTTGGTCATCTTCGAGATCTCGGCGTTGAGATAGGACGGCACTTCGCTTTCTAAGCGTGCGCCAGGTTCCGTGACGAGTTCGATGATGTTGTCGCGTACGCTTTGGGACTGATCGATGAGGCGATTGTAAAAGGGGATGCCGCCAAAAACGCTATAGAGCCGCACCTTGTCCTCGGGTGAGAACGCGGGATAGAATTTCGCAGCGTCAAAGTAGTCCATGGGCTTAAGCTCAAGCGCGAGATCAATTCGCCCGTAGAGGGGGCTCTCATGCTCGATGAGGGATTTCATAATCTCAACGTAGGAGCCGCACAGGACAATGTTTAAACGTGAGTCTTCCCTGTGAGCGTCGATTGAGGTCTGGAGAATGCTGTCTAAGCCTTTAACCGCATCTCTCAAGTAGGGGTATTCGTCGAGAACAAGGGTAACGTTCTTGTCTTTGGCTTGGGCAAACAGAAATTCGATGAGCTCGCGGATGCCTGTGAAGGCGAGCGGAGGAAAGCTCAGCGCGTCAGCAACAAGGGCGGACAGACTCTCTAGGTTGTCTGCCTCGGAGGTTTGGCGGCACTCGTAATAGACCGTTGCGACGTCCGGCAAATCGGTTAGCGCCTGCTTGATGAGCTCACTTTTTCCGACGCGACGCCTGCCGTAAATGAGAACATTGCGCTGCTCGGGCGCCTTGAGCGTTTTCTTAATACGGGCGAGCTCACGCTCCCTGCCAATGAATTCCACTTACTCGGTTCCTTCCGACTCGGTTTTGTCCGAGTTAATTGTATCGCATGAATCAGTTTATGCTCGAGTTTACTCGGACAAAACCGAGTCGGTTCTGACCGAGTAAGTTTGAATAGCGAATTGAAATTGGTATGTCTGCATGGCGATGACAGACATGGTTTTTATAATGACAGACATAGTTGACATCTTCTGATAGATGCAATATATTTCTGCCATGTTGCAACGGATATCTGTCCATTACCACGAAAGGAACTCCATGCCGGGCAAAAAGAACCTACGCATGAAGGCGGCGCGCGCGGCGGTTGGCCTTTCGCAAGCTGACTTGGCCGAGGCCGTGGGCGTTACGCGCCAGACCATCGGCCTGATCGAGGCGGGTGGCTACAACCCCACGCTCAATTTGTGCGTGGCAATCTGTAAAGCGCTACGCGTTACGTTGAACGACTTGTTTTGGGAAGACGAGAGCGACGTCGACCCTGACGCTCTTTAGGAGTTCGCTATGAAATTTGAAGATTTAAAACTCGTGCAAAAGTGGCGTGAATATGCCGGCCCAAAGGACGAGCGCCTGGAGGCTGAGAGCGCGAAGATCTACAAGATTGGTTTCGTGCTGCTTTCGTTTGGCATGTTGATGATCTTTTTCTACCAGATTATAGCTCGACAGGTTGCGTGGGTTCACAGCGACGCCAGTGAAATGCCGCATGGCTTTGCAACGCCGTTCGAGGCAGCCATGTATTTGTGGCTCGTTCTTGTGATGTTGATTTGCGCAGGACTGCAAACGCGGAAGGGCTATGTCGATACCAATCGTTTTGGGCAAACCGAGCATCTTCCTGTTGGATATTTCCTGCTTCTCAGCGGTCTTAGCGGCGCCGCGTTCGCGCTTGTTATTGCCGCAATGCGCTGTATCGCTGAGGCGCAGATTGTACCGCTCGAAAGCGTCTTTTGGTTGGCGAACCTGGCCACGGGCGTGTTCTGCGGTGCGACGATTTTCGCGGCCACGTTTGCTGCCCTGTGCGCAACGTTTTTCACGGCGAAAAGACGC
>CALFDL010000058.1 GCA_937950415.1 uncultured Collinsella sp.
CGCGCGCCCGCACGTACGCAAGCTGGTACTTAAAAGGCATGCCCCATGCCGCCGCCTGGCGCGCTCAGGTGGTGCGTTGCTCTACGTACGAGGAGTTCATGTCGCTGGTCGATGATATCGAGCACGATGTGGTGGCCTGCGAGGCCGCGCTTGCCGCCGGTGAGTCGGTGCCCGCTCATCCGCTGGAGGCTTAAGGGTGGCCGTTACCGCGCTGTACGTGCACGTGCCGTTTTGCGCTCAAAAATGCTGCTATTGCGACTTTGACTCGCGCAGCTTTGCTCTGTGTGATTTGGATGCTGCGCTCGATTCCTATTTTGAGCAGCTGTATGCGCGCCTCGATTCCTTTGGCGACGCCGGGGCGCTTGCGCAGGTCCGCACGGTCTATATTGGCGGCGGCACGCCCTCGCTGGCTGGGGAGCGCCTGGTGAAACTTGCCCGTCGTATCTCCATGTGGTGCAAGCCCGTTGAATTTACTTGCGAAGCCAATCCTGAGTCGCTGACCGCCGAGCTCGCCACCGCGCTTGCCGAGGCGGGTGTCACGCGCATCTCTCTGGGCGTGCAAACCCTCGACAATACCGAGCTGGCTGCTATTGGCCGCATTCACGATGCTAATCGCGCACTTGCGGCTATCGCGACGGTGAAGGACGCTGGCCTCGATGTGTCGTGCGACCTGATGTGCGGCCTTCTCGGGCAGACGGCCGCAAGCTGGCGGAGCACGCTCGATGGCGTGTTGGCGGCGGCGCCTCATCATGTGTCGGTCTACCCGCTCACGCTCGAGGAGGGTACGCCACTCTATCGTATGGCGTGCCGTGACGAGTCGCTCGAGCCCGACGAGGATTTTCAGGCTTCGTGCATGGACGCGGCGCGTGAGCGCCTGGGTACGGCCGGCTATCATCCGTATGAGGTGGCAAGCTACGCGCTCGACGGCCATGAGTGCGCCCATAACATTGCCTACTGGACCGGACAGGGTTACCTGGGCCTGGGCCGTTCTGCCGCGGGTATGCTCGACGCCGAGGATTTCGACCGTCTTGCAGGCTTGTTTCCTGGCGTGTCTTCTCGAGGCGATGCGCACCGTTTACGTCTGCTGCAGCGCGACGATGACGCGACGGCGTTTGAGGCCGAATATTTGTCGCAGCGCGAGGCTGCAGCTGAAGACCTGATGCTCGCTTGTCGCATGACGCGCGGTGTTGCGTCCGAACTGTTGGTTCGCGCTGCTTGCGTCATCCCGACGGGCGAGCTGGCGGCTGCCTGCGATCGTGCGCTCGAATTGGGCCTTGCCACGTGGGTGCCCGAGGCGCTTGGGGCCCATGAGGGACCCTTCACTTCGGCAGATGTCGTCGCGGGCCATGTTCGAGTTCGTTTGGCGCCGACACACCTGGGCTGGCTCGATGGAAATGTTCTGTTCGAGCTGTTTTGGGGTCTAGCATAGGTCGCTCGGGTAGAATTACCGCAAGATATACGCTGCTGTGAGCAGGAGGTTGCCGTACATGGCGACGATGAATGAAAAAGATTACTACGAGATTCTCGGTGTCTCCAAGGACGCCACCTCGCGTGATATTCAAAAGGCCTTCCAGCAGAAGGCCCGCAAGCTCCATCCGGACGTCAATAAAGAGCCGGGTGCCGAGGAAAAGTTCAAAGAGGTTTCCGAGGCCTACGCTGTGCTTTCGGACGAGCAGAAGCGTGCACGCTATGACGCCATGCGCTCGGGCAATCCCTTCGCTGGCGCTCCTACGGCTTCGCCTTATGGCGGCGGTTACGCCGGCGGCGCCGGGTACGGCAATCCCTTTGAGGGCGGTTTTCCCTTTGGCGGCGCTTGGGGCCAGTCGCGTCGCGGGCGGGCAGCCTACAATCCCGAAAGCGGTGCCAACGTGGTCGTCGACATTAAGCTCGATGCCAAGGAGGCCAAGGGCGGTGCCCGCAAAACCGTTCGCTACACGCGATTCGATACGTGCGGACACTGCGGCGGCTCGGGTTCTGTCTCCTCCGAGCATGCCCATACCTGCCCAAGCTGTGGCGGACGCGGCCATATCGATGTGGACCTGTCCTTCCTGTTTGGCGCCGGCATGTTTCAGTCGGTTTGCCCTGAGTGCGGCGGCTCGGGCAAGGTCGTAGCCGATCCGTGCCCCGATTGCGGCGGCAGCGGTCGTACCCGCGTGACCTCCGAGCAAACGATTGAGTTTCCTGCCGGCACGCACGACGGCGACGAGGTTCGCATTAGCGGCATGGGCCATGCCGGTACCAATGGCGCCACGGGTGGTGACCTGGTCGGTCGCGCCCATGTGGAGGCCGAGCGCCTGGAGGGCAAGGCCCGTACCGGCTTTTACCTGATGGGCATCGTCGCGCCTTTTTTGGTGCTGTCGGCCATCTCGGGCGTGTTCTCGGCCTTTGCCGTGATGTGTTTTATTCCGTTTGCCATGGGCCTGTTCATGGTGCTCTCGGATGGGGTACTTCACCGTAGCCTGCTGTGGTGGAAGCGTGGCGCGATGCAGTTTGCCAACGGTTTTGCCAACGGCTTCATGTTCGCGCTCGTGTCGGTGTGGTTTGCTAGCTGCTCGCAGCGCGCGATGCTTTCGCCCTACGGGATGCAATAACATCAAACCCTCTGTTTGCGGTCGGCCCAGCTTGGGTATAGGACGCACTGTGACAATAATGAAAGTCGGAAGGATTCGGTCGTGTCGGAAAATAGGGATTACTACGAGGTGCTTGGCGTCGACAGGGATGCCGACGCGCGGACGATTAAGCGTGCGTTTTTAAAGAAGGCCCGTACCGTACATCCGGATGTTTCGGACGATCCCGAGGCCGAGGCCAAGTTCAAGGAGCTCAACGAGGCCTATTCCGTTCTTTCCGATGAGCAGAAGCGTGCTAACTACGACCGTTACGGCACTGCCGACGGTCCTGGTGGTTCGGGCTATGTCGACATCAACGATATCTTTGGTGGCATGGGCATGGACGACCTGTTCTCGTCGTTCTTTGGCGGTGGCGCCGGTGGTGGCGCCCGCAGCCGTCGTGAGCGTCGTCGCGGACGTGACATGGCCATCTCGCTTTCGGTGACGCTCGAGGAGGCGGCACTCGGCTGCAAAAAGACGATCAGCTATGATCGCCTTGCTCCTTGCGAGGACTGCAACGGTACCGGTAGGGCCGAGGGTGCACAGGAAAAGCAGTGCAGTCGCTGCCACGGTACGGGCTACGTCACGACGGTTCAGCGATCGTTTTTGGGCCAGGTTCAGTCTTCCTCGCCTTGCCCCGACTGCCATGGCGAGGGCACGGTTATCGACCATCCCTGCGAGACCTGCGACGGTCAGGGCCGCACGCCTTCGCACGAAAAGATTGACATCGATATTCCCGCCGGCGTCTCGACTGGTCGCCAGCTGCGCGTGAGCGGCTTTGGCGAGGCCGGCCTTCGCGGCGAGCCTTCGGGCGACTTGATTGTCAACGTGCGCGTTGCCGACCATGAGCGCTTTAAGCGCAACGGTGACGACCTGTACCTGGTGAGCGATATCTCGATTGCGCAGGCTGCGCTCGGCTGCGAGATCGAGGTCGAGGGCATTATGCCCGAGGAGGTCGTCAAGGTTACGGTCCCTGCCGGCACGCAGTATGGCGACACCGTCAGCGTCAACAACTTTGGCATGCCGCGCATCGGCGGTGGCGGCTCACGTGGTCGTCTGGTCGTGCAGCTGCGCGTGGTCGTTCCCACGAACCTTTCCAACAAGCAGCGCGAGCTGCTCCGCGCTTTTGCCGACGAGATGGGCGATGACGTCGCTTCCGGTAAGAAGTCGGTGACCGACCGTATCAAGAGTGCCCTCGACGATATCCTCGATTAAGGAGCCCGCGTGCTCGCACCCCATATTTCCGTCGTCAACCTCGGCTGCCGTGTCAACCGGGTTGAGTCCGACCGTATCACTGCCGATCTTATGCGCCAGGGCTTTGCGATGGTGGAGCCCCAGGATGCCGACCTGATTGTAATCAATACCTGCGCCGTGACGGGCGAGGCCGAGGCCAAGACCCGTAAGGCCGTCCGTCATGCGCTGTCATATCCAGGTGAGCCCTACGTTGTCGTGACCGGCTGCGTCGTCAACTTGCATCCCGAAGAGCTGCTGGAGCTTTCGGACCGCGTCATTGCCGAGCCGTCGAAAATCGACGTCGCCGAGCGTGTCTGCGAGGTGCTGGGTGTCGAATCCGATAGTGTGGCCGCTTGCAGCGACAGCGATGTGGTCGATGCTCTGGGGCGCTCGCGTCTGGGCGTGAAGATCCAAGACGGCTGCAATCACCGCTGCACGTATTGCATTGTGTGGAAGGCGCGCGGCCCTGAGCGCTCCGTGCCCGTCGAGTCCGTGCTCGAGCAGGTGCGCGAGGCCCAGGAGGCCGGTGTGCCCGAGGTGGTGCTGACTGGCGTGAACCTGGGCGCCTATGACGGCAAGAGCGCGACTGACGAGCACGTGGAGATTGATGAGCTGCTCGAGGCCATTATGGAGCGCACCACGATTGCCCACGTGCGCATTTCCTCAGTGGA
>CALFDL010000059.1 GCA_937950415.1 uncultured Collinsella sp.
GCTCTATGCCGAACACGCACCCGATATCGCGCTGCTCGACATTCAGATGCCGGGACGCGACGGCCTATCGGCGGCGCGCGAAATCCTTGAGCACGACCCCGCGGCACGCGTGGTGTTTCTGACGACATTCTCGGATGACGAGTACATTGTGTCGGCGCTCAAGCTGGGCGCCCGCGGTTACCTGATCAAGACCGATGTCGCCGCCATTCCGCCAGCGTTGGCGCAGGTCATGGATAGCAAACGCGTGCTCGAGGGCAAGGCGATCGAAGATGTTGACTTTGACGGGATGGGCGACAAGACGGGCACGCCCCGCCGGCCCGCAGCCTTTGCCAGCCTGACCGACCGCGAGTTCGAAGTCGCCGAGCTCATCGCCCGCGGTCTCGATAACAAGGAGATTGCCGCCACGGCTTATATGGGAGAAGGCACGGTGCGCAACCACATCAGCTCGATCCTGGCCAAAATGGGCCTGCGCAACCGCACCCAAATCGCCATCGCCTACCTGCGGGGGTAATTACCCAACGGCCGACCACTCCGGCATAGCAAAATGGCTGCCATCGATTTAATGCCATTTCAAAGCTATGCCGGTTTACTACGATGAATCGCCCACCTTCGACCACGGCAAATTGCGCGCTTGCAAAACCGCAGGTAGAACGCTTGTGATATTTAGAAAAATGCAATCATGGTCGGGAATGTCGAATTCATCGTAGTAAACCGGCATAGCTTTGTTCGTGGCGGCCCTGCACGAGTGCCTCCGCAAGCCTTGCGGGACCAAAATGATCCGTTTTCCTCCGTCCCCGGGGGATCATTTGGCGGCGCCAACCACGAAATCGGCCCATCTACTACGTTTGACTCGATACCCCTGACCATGCCTTCGTTTTGAGCAAAACCGCAGGCGTTCTACCTGCGGTTTTGTTTTCGCGTTTTTCGGCATGGTTGGGGGTAAGGGGCCAAACGTAGTAGATGGGCCGGTTTCGTGGCGCACCCTCCTCCCCCGGCACACAAAAGCGCCGTCACGGAGGAGGGAGATACCTCCGTGACGGCCGGGGGTGGGGTGGGGGCTATGTTCTGGCTCCCCGCCGGCCGCCCGGGGCCTTTTGGCCCCGGGCGCTGCCAGCGTGCCTAGCGCTTACGGATACCCCAGACCAGGGCTCCGACGCCGGCCATGGCGATAACAAATGCCATGAGCAGTGCGGCGGCCTGCTGGTCACCCGTGGTGGGCAGGAAACCCTTAACCGTCTTGACGATGTTCGTCACGGTCTTGGGCGTGCCGGGGTCGGGCGTCGGCGTAGGGGTCTCGGGCTTCTTGTACGCGTTGTTGAACACAATACCCTCGACGCTCTTATCGCCCTTGGTAAAGGCGACGCTCGCCTTTAGATTGCCCTCGCCGTCATCGACCACGTTGACGGTCGCGGTAAAGACGGACTTGTCGTAGGTCATACCGGCCTCGTCGCCCTTGACCTCGCTGATGGTGTAGACGTACGTACCAGGCTCGTCGTACTCGAACTTGTCGAAGTTGATCTTGCCGTCGGCATCGTTGGTGACGGTGGACTCGATGTCCTCGCCAACGAGCTTAAAGCTAAACTCGTCCTTCTTGAGCTCGCGTCCCTCGAGCACCTTGATGGCGCCGATGGAGACCTGCGTGGGCATGGCGTGATACTTGTTGGTAAAGCCAGCCGACTCGGTGGTTCCCTCGAGCTTGTGCGTCGCGGTCAACGTGCCGTCGCCATTGTCGGAGACGGTGGTCACGACGGTGTAGGTCGCGCCGTCATAGGTGACGCCCTTGTACAGGCCGAGCGCGTTGGGGCAAGCCTCGCGCAGCGTGTACGTGTGCGTGCCGGGTGCCTCGTAGCGGATCGGGCTCAGCGTAACGTTGCCGTTGGCGTCGTTGGTGCCACTAGCGACAGTCACGCCGTCCTCGAGCAGCTCAAACGTGAACTCGCCAGCTGCAAGGTCACGTCCGGTCAGACGCTTGACCGTCTTGACCTGATCGGTCACGACAGAATCGGTAGGCGTCACGCTGTAGGTGTTGGTGAACGTGAAGGCCGCACCGTCGTCGCCGTTGCGCACGACACTCAGGTGTCCGGCACCGTCGTCAGTCACGGTGTAGGAAACCTTGCGCGTGGCGCTGGCGTCGTTGGTCACGCCAGGGGCGCTACCGGACTCGGTCACCGTGTAGGTAAAGGTGTGCGAGCGCGGGGCAGCGGGATCTGCGGGCTCGGACTCGTCGCTGGACTCGTCAGCGTTGACATCAGCGTCGGCGTCGGCTTCTTCAGCCTCTGCCTTGTCGGCCTCGGCCTCGTCAGCTTCGTCGGCCTCGGCCTTATCGGTCGCATCGTCCGTCACGCCCAGAGCGCGGTTGAGGTCCTCGAGCGTAAAGTGGATCTTGCCAAAGTCCACGTTGCCGGCCGCGTCGTTGGTTGCGGTCGTGCGCTCGGGCATCGGGGCACCCACCTCATCGGCGGCCACGGTAAAGGTAAACTTACCTGCGATGTCGGCCGGGGTCAGGCCCTCGGCAGCCTGGAGCTTCTTGGTACCAACAAGCGCGGCGTCAACGGCATCGGCGCCGTAGACGTTCTCGAACAAGGGCTCGATGCCACCGTAGTCGACCGTTGCCGTCAGGGTACCGTCACCGTTATCGACGACGATAACCTTAAAGCCAAAGTACCACGTTGTAGCGGAAACGCCGTTCGGCAGCCCGTGTATAGCTTCGTAGGCCGTGTAGTTAATGGTCCAAGCAAGCTTACCGTCCTTGTCGGTACGATGAGCAAGCCCGGCAGACTCAAGATCGGCAAGCATCTTGGTGTCGTAGTGCAGCGCATCAAAGCTCACGTGCCCGCCGATATTGGGCTTGAGGTTTTCGTATGCCACAAGCTCACCCTGATAGGCGATGCCAAACCAGAACTCGCCGTCGGCCATCGGGCGGCCGGTCAGAGTCTTGGTGGCAACGACCTGAGCGGCGGTGCCGCCAGGCGTGTTGGTCGTAGCGCTGTAACTGTTGTGGAACGGCACCAGGGCCTTCTCGACCTTGCTCTCGCCACTCTTGTGGACCGTCTCATGCGTGCCCTCGGGACCGCCGGAAACGGTCGTCGTAGCAGTGAGCGTGCCGGCGGTGTCGTCGGCGATGGCGATCGTCACCGTGCGCACGGCGTCGTCGTAGGTGTAACCGGGCTGGCCGTCGTTCTTCTCGGCCACGGTGTACGTAAAGGTCTTGCCGGCGTCAGCCTGCGTAAATATAACCTCATGACCAGCCAGAATGTCGATCAGTCCGACCGTTGCCTCTGCCGCTGCGGGGGACTTGAAGCTATTAGCCCCGGGCAGCAGACCGAGCGCGCGAGCCGAAGCGTCGTCAGCAGGTGTCACGGTAAAGGTGAACTGACCCTCGGTCATGGGGCGGCCATCCAGATACTTGCTGAGCCACAGACCGCCGGCAGCGGTGTAGTTAAGCTCAGTGCGGTACGTGTTGGTAAAGCGTCCGTTTTCCTTCTTGGTGACGTTGGCGGTCAGGCTGCCATCGCCGTTCTCGGTCACGGTCACTTCGGCGGTTGCGACATGCGCGTCATACGTCATGCCGACCGTGCTGCCCGCGTTCTCGCGAATCTCGTACTTATAGGTTCCGGCGGCAGCGTAGTGAATCTTGCCGAACTTGATGGCGGCAATGCCGTCCTTCGCGTCCTTCTTGCTCACGGTTACGGTTGCGGGATCGGGCAGTGGGGCGTCTTCGGGGGCGGTGATGGTAAAGCTGAACTCGTCCCCATCCGTCCAGTCGCGGCCGCTGATGACCTTGCTCAGGTCAAAGTCGAGCTCCGCATCGAGCGGGGCCACGCTGTAGGTGTTCTTGAAAGTCGCAGCCGTGGCGTCCTTCAGGACATGCTCGGCCTTGAGGGTGCCGTCGCCGTTGTCCGTGATGGTGGTCTCGATGGTGTACTTGGCGTCACTGTAGGTGATGCCCTTGCTGGTGGTTCCGCCCTTGATCTCGCGCAGCGTGTAGGCGTGCTTGCCGGGCTTGTCGTATGCGACCTTGCCCATCGTGATCGCGCCGTCGGCAGCGTTAGTGCCGGTAGCGACAACCTTATCGCCCTCGACGAGCTCGAAGGAGAACTCGCCTTCCTTGAGCTCACGCCCGGTCAGGACCTTGTTCGCGGTGATCTGGTCGGTGACGCTCGTCTCGACAGGCGTCACGTTATAGGTATTGGTGAACGTGAAGGCCGCATCACCGTCCGGCTTGCGGGATACGCGCAGATTCCCCTTGCCGTCATCGGTCACGGTGAAGGAAACCTCGCGCGACGGCTTAGCGTCGTTGGTCACGCCAGCGACCTCACCGGACTCGGTCACGGTGTAGGTAAAGGTGTGCTCGCGCTTCTCGGGCTTCTCACCCACAGCCTTGTTAAGGTCGTCGAGCGTAAAGGTAATCTTGCCAAAGTCGACCTTGCCGTCAACGTCGTTGTGCACGCTCGTGCTCGCAGGCATAGGTGCGCCCTCTTCACCGGTCACGGTAAAGGTGAACTTGCCGGTGATATCAGCCGGGGTCAGAGCGTCGTCAACCTGCAGATTCTTGATACCCGCAAGCGATGCCTCGGTAGCATTCGTGGTGTAGGCGTTCTTGAACTCGATGCTCTTGACGTCCTTGGCGTCCTTCAGCTCGTGCGTGGCAACCAGCTGGCCCTTGCCGTTATCGGCGATGGTCGTCACGATGGTGTAGACCGCGTCATCGTAGTCAATACCGCCGGAGTTGCCCTTAACCTCATGCAGCTTGTAGGTGTGCTGGCCGATCTCGGTGTACTTGATGGCACTGAACGTCACCTTGCCGTCGGCAGCGTTCTTAACGGTCTCGATAAGCTCAGAGTCCTCATCCTTAATCTCGCGCAGCTCAAAGCTGAACTCACCGACCGTAAGGTCGCGCCCGGTCAGAGACTTGGTCACGGCAATCTGACTGGTTACGCTGGACTCAACAGGATTCGTAGCGTAGGCGTTCTTGAACTCGGTCTCACCCGAGGTCGCCTTCACGTCAGCGCTCAGTTCGCCCTTCTTATTGGGCTTCACCGTCACGGTGATCTCCGCGACGTTACCGCTGTAGGCGATGCCGTCAATCGTGGTCCCGGCGTGCTTTTCACTGACCTTGTAGACGTACGTGCCAGGTTCGGTGTATTCGACCGTGCCGAAGTCGATGACAGCCTTGCCCTTGTCGTCCAGGTCAGCCTTGCGCACGATCGCAGTCGTAGTCGCAGGCATCGGGGCGCCGTTCTCGGACGTCAGGCCAAACTCAAACGCGTCAGTATCCCTCCAGTCGCGGCCCTCGAGCACCTTGGTTAGACCAAAGCTGGCTTTGGTGTTCACCATTGCCGGCGTCATGTCATACGCAAAGCTGATCTTGCCGTTGTTGCCCAAGTAGGAATTGACATGCGTCGCGGCCGCCTTGGCGGACATGTTGTTCCACTTGGGGTTGAGAACGTCGGTCGCGGTACCAGTGCTGTTGCCGCCCACGCTGCCCTTGGTAGTGTGGAGCTCATCGATAAAGGCCAAACGCGCGGTTCCCACGCCAAACGAAAGGTTGCCGTCCTCGTCGGCAACAAGAGCGCCGTCAAACTTCGCTGCGTCGCCGCCGACAAACTCGATGACGGCGGTGGTGGGCTTGGCCTCGTTGTTCGAGCCCTGCTCCTCAAACTCATCCTTGTAATAATAGGTGCCAGTATCTGTCAGCGAATTCTTTGCAGGCTGCGTGCAGTCCTTATCCGCGTAAATTGGAGTCTGCTTCTGGAAGTAGTAATAGCGGTTGGTGTCGGCCGGCTCAAAGGTCGCGACCGTATCACCCAACGCGCCGGTCTCCCACTTGTTCGCGTAGAAGCTAACGGTCTTGGCACCGTCATCGGCGACAGTCGCATTGCTCTCGATGTAGTCCTTGAGTCCCGTGACCTTCTCAGGCGTAAACAGGTTATCGAGTGCGGCGCTCTTCACGCTCGAGGTATACTTCACCTGAATGGGCTTAACGTTGTCGACCGAAAGCTTGCCGTCTACGGTCTTAAAGTGGCTCAGCGGAATCAACGA
>CALFDL010000060.1 GCA_937950415.1 uncultured Collinsella sp.
CCCGCCGCGCCCGGAAAGTGCCAGTAGCGCGCAGGGCCCGCGCCGGCAGGAGCGTCGTTGATGTCGAGCGGCTCGAGCTCGCCCAGCCCCGCCGCGGCGGCCCCGGCATTGATGCGCGCCCGCAGCTCATCACTCGGCACGGTGTCGCTCGCATCCCACAGCTCGGGATTGAGCGCGGGCGCATGCGGGTCCACAGCGCAATGCGAACTCGTGCGCTCGTCGCCAATGGGCATGTATTCGATAAAGCGCAGGTGGATGGGGCGGTCGAGCGTGAGCCGCGCGAGGGCCGCCACATCTTGGTTGAGTCGGCGCACGACAACGCAGTTGACCTTAACGGGCTCAAAGCCCCAAACCAGCGCCGCGTCGATGCCGGCCATGGTCTGCTCGAGCCGACCCAGACGCGTGATCTTTCCAAAGAGCGTAGGGTCGAGCGTGTCGAGCGAGATGTTGACGCGGTTAAGACCGGCATCTTTGAGCTGCGGCGCCAGCTTGGGCAGCAGGGCTCCGTTGGTGGTGAGCGAGATGTCCTCGATCCGCGGAATCGCGCGGATGTCGCGAATGAGCGGGATGATACGGCGGCTGACCAGCGGCTCGCCGCCCGTCAGGCGTACGCGGCGAATGCCCTCCCCCGCCACCAAGCGCACAAAGCGGGCGATTTCCTCGGCGCTGAGTAGCTCGTCGTGTGCACGGGGCGCCACGCCATCGGCCGGCATGCAGTAAATGCAGCGGAAATTGCACTTGTCGGTAACGGCAATGCGCAGGTAGTTGATATCGCGACCAAAGCCGTCATGTTGCACGTGCCCGTCCACGCAGCCCTCCCCTCACGCGGCGTTTTATTCTTCGAAAAACATAATACCGCACGGGAGAATCATGCCGACACCCGTACGACAGGACAGGTCGCTTCGAGCAAAACGGACTTTCCAAGCCCATCCTCAGCACAGACCATCACAACATTCGATGCTTTTCCCGTTTTTGGCGAAAAACGTCGAATGTTGTGATGGTTTGCCTGCCCACGGTACCCCGTAGAAGGACCAAAGCACCCCTAAAGGCCACCGTCCCAGTGACGGATCACGAATTCTCGCAGGTCGTTCTGCCGTTTTTGGAACGCTTCGCTTCGGTCGCACTTAAGGCCCATAGCGAGCGCGATGGCGTTCATCGCCCGGTGCAATTGCAGCTGGTGGGCAAACTGAGTCCCGGTGAGGACGATCATCCTAAAGCCCAGCGCGCTCAGCACGGTCATGCGCTCCGCATCCGACGCGCTGCGCTGTTTATCAAGATGGTCCGAGCCGTTGTATTCAATCCCCGTACCGCTCGCAGGCGCATATACGTCAATCTCGAAATACCCGGCCTTTGCGAGATACTTGAACTCGCTGGGAACATCGACCCGATGGTTGAGCTCGATCTTGGCGTATCCCAGCCCGCCCTGGGAACGTTTTGCTACGACCATGATTGCGGTGGCCGTCTCCATGGGCGACCGCGCGCCATCGTGCACGCGCCTGAGCACGGCGGCCGCGCGTATAGCCCCCTGACGAGATCGGTTCTCATTGCAATAGGCAATCAAGTCGGCAACGGTATACCTCTGCCCCATCTCGATATAATCGCCTGTCGACAGATGATTCAAATGGTATCGGGCACAGATTTCGTAGCCATATTCCAGCTGCTCGGGCTCGCTCATCCACGAACCCGCTTGGACAAAGCACATGGCCTCATCAACCACTAGAAGGCCCTCTGCCACCTCGATAAGATGGCCTGGAGGTACCGGCGCCCCAAACACGCGGCACCTAAATCCAGCCGGCGTCGAGCGCTCAAAATCGAAGTTGACGAGCGTATCGATATGATCGAGCTCTTCTCGTGGAATACCAAGCGAAATCAGATAGTCGGCAACGATCTCGACTGCCGTTGAAGCCCTCAGCCCCTTGGCATCGAGCCCCAATTTGGGCAGGTCCGCAGTCGGCTCCGCCTCGCTAGCAAGCGAGTCCTCGTCGTATAGGCTGCTTGCTCGCGAGAGCGGCTCGGACGGGCGCGCCACGTTGTGGTACAGCCAAGCAGTCTTATGGGACAGGACGATCGGCAGGTCCATGAGCCCTCCAATGGAGTCGGATAACCAACCTTATTCCCCTGCCCACGGATCCGCACACCTTCGTGCGCAAGAAAGCGATTCCATCCGGTCGAGTGGTAGAAAAACCATCACAACATTCGATGCATTTCCCGATTTTGGCAAAAAGCGTCGAATGTTGTGATGGTTTGAGGCTAGGTGAGGGGGCACGGAGGGCTCAAAGCATCGTGCTCGAACGGGTTAATCCAGCTCTTTTAAGCCATGCGCGAGCTGCCAGTATTCGCCGTGCTGAGCGAGCAGCTCCTCGTGGGTGCCGCGTTCGATAATGCGGCCGTGTTCGAGGACCATGATGGCGTCGGCGTCGCGGACGGTGGACAGGCGGTGCGCGATCATAAACGTGGTGCGTCCGCGCATGATGCGGTCCATACCGCGCTCGATGAGCTTTTCGGTACGCGTGTCGATGGAGCTCGTGGCCTCGTCCAAGATGAGCACCGGCGGGTCGGCAACGGCCACGCGCGCGATGGCGAGCAGTTGGCGCTGGCCCTGCGACAGGTTGGCGCCGTCGGCCGTGACCGGCGTGTCGTAGCCTCTAGGCAGGCGGCGGATAAACGAGTCGGCGCAGGCTGCCTCGGCAGCGGCGCGCACCTCCTCGTCGGTCGCGTCGAGCTTGCCAAAGCGGATGTTCTGCCCAATGGTGCCGCTAAACAGGTGCGTGTCCTGCAGCACAATGCCGAGCGACCCGCGCAGGCTGGCCTTGGCAATGTGCTTGACGTCGATGCCGTCGTACGTGATCTCGCCGTCATCGACCTCGTAGAAGCGGTTGATGAGGTTGGTGATGGTCGTCTTACCGGCGCCTGTGGAGCCCACAAACGCGATCTTTTGCCCCGGCTTGGCAAACAGGTTGAGATCCGTGAGCACACGGGTGCCTGGCACGTAGGAAAAGTCCACGGCATGGAAGCGCACGTCGCCGGCAAGTGGGACCAAGCCGCACGTGAGCTCGGTGCCGTCGGCAGCCACCGCACGGCCCGACTCATCAACGGCAGCCACATCATGCAGGTGCCCGTACGCGCCCACGCCCTGGCCCTCGGGAATCTTCCATGCCCACGCGGCGTCGCCCGTCTGCACCAGCTCCACGCAGCCCTCGTCCACCTCGGGCTCAAGATCCATGGCGGCAAACAGGCGCTCGGCACCGGCCAGCGCGTTGAGCAAAAAGTTGCCCAGCTGCGTAAACTGGTTGATGGGCATGGCGGCCTGGCGTACAAAGACCAGGTAACTTGCAAGCGCGCCCACGTCGGCGAGCCCCTTGATGCAGAGCATGCCGCCCGCCACGGCGACGATGGCGTAGTTGGCATAGCCGATCACCACGGTCATGGGCACCATCGAGTTGGCGTAGGCCTGCGCGGCACCACCGGTGCGGCGCAGCTCTTGGTTGCGCGCGTCAAAACCAGCCACGTTGGCTTGCTCGCGGTTAAAGACCTTGATGACCTTTTGGCCCGAGACCATCTCTTCGATATATCCGTCCAAATCGCCCAGCGACGCCTGTTGGGCAGCAAAAAAGCGCTTGGAACGCATGCCCGAGTAGCGCGCATACAGCACAATGGCCACGTCGCACACGAGTGTGATAATCGTGAGCTGCCAGTTGAGGATGATGAGCATGGCCGTGGTGCCGACCACCTGGATGCTCGCCTGAATCACGTTGGCAAAGCTGTTGTTGAGCGCCTCGGAGACGGTGTCGACGTCGTTGGTAAAGAAGCTCATGATGTCACCCGAGCGCGTGCTGTCGAAGTAGCTCAGCGGCAGCATCTGGATGTGCGCGAACAGGTCGCGGCGAATATCGGACACCACGCGTTGGGCCGCGCGCACCATGATCTGCGAGTAGCCCAGAGCCGAGAGTACGCCCGCGGCGTAGATGGCAGCGGTAAAGATAACCTGCCTAGCGAGCAGTTCCTCGCCGCCCGTTGCCAAACCGTTGACGATGGGGCGCACCATGTAGGTACCGGCAAGACTCGCGATGGCGGCCACAGAGGCAAGCACACCCACCGCGAGCAGCGAAAACTTGGCGTGTCCCATGTAGGAGAGCAGGCGGCGGAGCGTCTGCGTCAGATTGGCGGGACGGGTGGCTTGAGGTGATCCACTGGGGCCAGAGGAAGACAGGGCATTTGCGCCATCCACGACGCCCGCATCCCCCGCAAACTCCATCTGCGAGGCGTAAATCTCCTGGTAGATGCTATCGCCCGTCAGCAGCTCCTCATGCGTGCCCACGCCGTGGACACAGCCGTCGTCCAACACAATAATGCGGTCGGCATCCATGACGCTCGCAATGCGCTGTGCAATGACAATCACCGTCGTGTTGGGAATCTGAGCGATATGCTCGCGGATCTTGGCGTCGGTCGCCATATCGACCGCGCTGGTCGAATCGTCAAAGATGAGCACACGCGGATGCTTGAGCAACGTACGCGCGATGCACAGGCGCTGCTTCTGCCCGCCCGAGACACCGGCACCGCCCTGGCCCAGATAGCCGTCAAGACCGCCGATGCGATCCAGGAACTCGTCCACACATGCCGCTCGACAGGCGCGCAGCAGCTCCTCGTCGGTGGCATCGGGCGCGCCCCACTGCAGGTTCTCGCGCACGGTACCCGTAAACAGCACGTTCTTTTGCAGCACGATACCCACGGCGTCGCGCAGGGCAACCAGGTCGTAATCGCGCACATCGCGCCCGCCCACGAGTACGGCGCCTTCGGTGGCGTCGTACAGGCGCGCGATCAGCTGCACAAGCGAACTCTTGCCCGAGCCCGTGCCGCCGAGCACGCCCACCGTGGAGCCTGCCTCAATGCAAAGGTCAATATGCTCGAGCACATCCTCGGCAGCATCCGCGCGGTACTTAAACGACACGTCGCGAAACTCGATGCTTCCGTCGGCCACCCCGTGCACGGCAGCGGCAGCGTCGGGCGCTTGGATAAGCGAACGCTCGTCGAGCACCCGCGAGATGCGCTCCACGCTGGCAAGTGCGCGGGTGAGCAGCAAAAACACGTTGGAGATCATCATGAGCGAGTTCATGATGAGCAGCACGTAGCTCATAAAGCCCGTGAGCGAGCCCACGCCGAGCTCGCCGGCAAGAATCATGCGACCGCCGATCCACAGAATGGAAAGCGCCGCCACGTACATCGACAGCTGAAACACCGGCAGGTTGAGCACGGCGTTGCCAAAGGTCTTCGTCGCCGTGTGCGCGAGCTCGGTATTGACGGCATCGAACTTGGCCTCCTCGTGCTCGGCGCGCACGTACGCCTTGACGGCGCGCACGGCGGTGAGGTCCTCCTGCACCACACCGTTGAGATGGTCCATCGAGGTCTGCAGCTGGCGGTAGAGCGGACTGACGCGACAGGTGATAACGCCCAGTACGATCGCCAGCACCGGCAGAATAATCGCGAATACCGTAGCAAGCGGACGCGACAGCACCAACGCATAGACCAAGCCGACGATAAGCGTCACGGGACCGCGCACCATGGGGCGAAAGCCGTTGCCGATGGCGTTTTGGATGACGGTGATATCGGTGGTCATGCGAGTGACCAGCGAGCTGGCGTCGTAGTTATCCAGATTGCCAAAAGCGAGCGTCTGGATCTTGCGATACTCGGCCTCGCGCAGGTTAGCGCCCAGCCCCGAGGCGACGCGAGCAGACGTGCGTGCATAGCCCAAGCCAAGTACCAGCGAACATGCGGCGCATACCAACATATACGTGCCCTGCAACAGCATGTAGTTGATGTCGCCCGCGGGCACGCCCACATCGATGATATTTGCCATGATGACCGGGATAAACAGCTCGAGCGCCGTCTCGGCCGTCACAAAGAGCACGCCGAGTATGGCATCGCGGCGGTATGCCCCCAGATAGGAAAACAGAATCTTGAGATTGCGCACGCAGGTTCATCCCCCATCAAACGTTGTTCGCAAACGCACGTATTATGGCGCGCTGTGCAGCGGTGTCAAGTGTTCCGAAATCGATTTCTGCAAGGCTAGTGCAGGCGCTAAGCTTGCAAGGTGCATCTCTGTATTCAATTGGAAATGAATGCGACCGCGACTTTTTCGCCCCGCCGCCAACACAAACCTTGACTCTACAATCGTTATAGGGTTTTCACTACACTGGTAGTTAAACGAACCAAGCCAGAAAGTGCCCCGCCCATGGAACACGACCTCACACGCGGCAATGTCCTCAAGACCATCGCGGTCTTTGCCCTGCCCTATATGCTCTCGTACTTTTTGCAGATGCTCTACGGCATGGCCGATCTGTACATGATGGGACAGTTTAGCGGCGCCGCCGGCATCACCGCCGTGGGCAATGGCGCGCAGACGCTCTATATCATTACCGTGACGCTTGTGGGCCTGGCCATGGGAACGACGGTCATCGTCGGCCACGCCGTGGGCTCGCGCCGGTTTGACCGCGCCGAGACCGCCATCGGCAACACCATCACGCTCTTTATGGGTGTCTCGGTGGTGCTGGCCGCTGTCCTGCTCGCACTGTGCCCGCAGATCGTGGCGCTCATTGGCACGCCAGCCGAAGCGGTCGAAGGCACTGCCGCCTACCTGCGCATCTGCTTTGTCGGCATTCCGTTTATCGCCGCATACAACATCCTCTCGGCCATCTTTCGCGGGCTGGGCGATTCGCGCTCGCCCATGTACGTGATTGGCGTGGCGTGCATCATTAACATCGCGCTCGACTTTCTGTTTATCGGCCACATGGGGCTCGGTCCCGTGGGCGCAGCGCTCGGCACGGTCATCGCGCAGACGGCGAGCGTGGCCCTCGCGCTCGTGTGGCTCAAGAGCCGTCGCACAAACATCCACGTTAAGCGCAGCGACCTGCGCCCCCAGCCTAAGGTGCTCGGCAGCATTCTTAAGATCGGCGTGCCCGTGGCCGTGCAGGACGGCTGCATCCAGGTGGCGTTTATGTTTATCACCGTCATCGCCAACCACCGCGGCCTGGTCGACGCCGCCGCCGTGGGCTTGGTCGAGAAGATGATCAGCTTTTTGTTCATTGTGCCGAGCTCCATGGGTGCCACCGTCAGCGCGCTCACGGCGCAAAACGCCGGCGCAGGCAAGGGCGACCGCGCGCGTCAGGTGCTCAAGGATGCCATGACCATTTCGGTGGTATACGGCTGCCTGATCACGGTGCTGATGTGGCTGGTGGCACCGGCGTTTATCGGCTTTTTTGCCAAGGACGCTGCAGTAGTCGCGGCCGGTACCGGCTATATGCGCAGCTATATTTTCGACGCGATTTTTGCCGGCATCCACATTTGCTTTAGCGGCTTTTTCGCTGCGTATGGCAAGAGCTACATCGGCTTTGCGCACAACGTGCTGGCGGTGGCGCTCATTCGCGTGCCGGGCGCGTGGCTGCTGTCGAACGCCTATTCCGACACGCTGTTCCCCATGGGTATCGCCTCGCCGTGCGGGTCGATTCTGTCGGCGGCCATCTGCGTGATTGCATTTACCGTGCTCAACCGGCGCGGGGCTTTTGACAAATTGGCAGCGTAGCGAGGCGACGCGAAATCGCCCCCATCGACGGCATCATCAGCGACGACCCCACAACCTACGTGACACAGATCACGGCGCCGATTGCCCCAGCAAATTGAAGAACCGCCCGGAAGGCATCGGGCTTCCGGGCGGTTCTTCAATTTGACTATTGATGCACTAAGCCTGGGGCACCTGACCAGTAGCCAAGATCTGCTCGAGCGCGTCCTCATCCAGCACGGGTACGCCCAGCTGCTCGGCCTTGGTAAGCTTGGAGCCCGCTTTGGGACCGGCAACCAGGTAGCTCGTCTTCTTTGACACACTGCCCGAGACCTTGGCGCCGAGCACCTTGAGCGCCGCGCCCGCCTCGTCGCGCGTGCGGTTGACGAGCGTGCCGGTGAGCACGAAGGTCAGACCCGCGAGTGGCTGTGCGTCAGCAAGCTCCCCTGCCACGCCAGCGTCGGCTGCGGCCTGCGCGTGTGCGGCACCCAAGTCAACCTCGAGCGACAGGCCCGCCTGGCGCAGGCGCTCCAGCACGGCAAGGTTCTCGGGCACGGCCAGGAACTGCTTGACGCTCGCGGCAATCTTGGGACCGACGCCCTCGCACTCGGCGATGTCCTCTTCACTCGCCAAGACGAGCTTGTCAATCGACAGGAATCGCTCGGCGATGACCTCGCCCACGCTCTTGCCCACGTGGCGGATGCCCAGGGCAAACAGCACGCGACCGAGCGGCTGGCTCTTGGACTTGTTGAGCTCGGCGATGATTTTCTCGGCCGTCTTGAGGCCTACCGGAATGGGGTCACCCTTCTTGCCGCCCTTTTTGCTGTTGGAGCTGGCATAGGTGCGCCCCGTGTCCAGTCCGGCGATGTCATCAACCGTGAGCTGGTAGAAGTCCGCGACGTCGTGAATCAGGCCGGCGGCGATCATCTTGTCGACGATCTCGTCGCCCAGGCCGTCGACGTCCATGCAGCCGCGGCTCACCCAATGGAGCAGGCGCTCCTTGAGCTGCGCGGGGCAGTCGATGGACACGCAGCGGTAGGCAACCTCGCCGTCCTCGTGGACCACGGGGCTGCCGCACACGGGGCAGACCTCGGGCATGTGCCAGTCAACCGAATCGGCGGTGCGCTTATCGAGCACCGGACCCACGACCTCGGGGATTACGTCGCCTGCCTTGTGCACGATGATGGTGTCGCCCTCGCGCACGTTTTTGCGACGGATCTCGTCGATGTTGTGCAGCGTGGCGCGCGCGATGGTGGAGCCGGCGACCGTCACCGGGTCGAACTCGGCGACCGGCGTGAGCACACCGGTGCGGCCCACCTGGATGCGAATTTCGCGCAGAACGGTCTGCTTTTCCTCGGGCGGAAACTTAAAGGCAATGGCCCAGCGTGGTGCGCGGGCGGTAAAGCCCAGGTCGAGCTGCTGCTGAAAGCTGTCCACCTTTACGACCACTCCGTCGATGTCGTAGTCCAGGTCGCCGCGGTGCTCGAGCGCCTGGGCACAGAACTCGTGGACCTCGGCGGGCGTGGCACAACGGGCCACGTTGGGGTTGACACTAAAGCCGGCACTGCGCAGCCAGTCGAGAAATTCGCGCTGGCTGTGAACGTGCAGCGGATCGGTATCGGCGATGGCATAGATAAAGGTGGCCAGGTCGCGGCGCGCCGTGACCTTGGGATCCTTTTGGCGCAAGCTGCCGGCGGCGGCGTTGCGCGGGTTGGCGAAGGGGTCGCGCCCCTCGGCATCGGCCTCGTCGTTCAGGCGCACAAAGCTGCCCTTGGGCATATAGACCTCGCCGCGCACCTCGATGGTGCGCCCGCGGTCGGCGCCCATGTGAGCGAGCACCGGCTCGGACAGGTGCATGGGCACGTCCTTGATGGTTCGCACGTTGAGCGACACGTCCTCGCCCGTGGTGCCATCGCCACGTGTGGCCGCGCGCACAAAGGTGCCGTTTTGGTAGGTAAGCGCCACGCCCAGGCCGTCGATCTTAAGCTCGCAGGTATAGGTAACGCTGCCGGCACCGAGGGCATCCTCAGTGCGCTGGAGCCATGCGTCGAGCTCATCCAGATCCATGGCATCGTCCATGGAATACATGCGCGCCATGTGCGTGACCGGCGTAAACTGCTCGCTCACATAACCGCCCACGCGCTGGGTATAGCTGTCGGACGTCACCAGGTCTGGGTAGGTGGCCTCGATTTCCTGCAGCTCAACGAGCATTTTGTCAAAGGCGGCGTCCGTGATCTCGGGCGCATCGAGCATGTAGTAGCGATAGGCGTGGTAATCGAGCTCGTGGCGCAGCTCGGCCGCGCGCGCTGCCGCCTGGGCACGGGCATCGGTCGGTGCGGTGGCTTCCGCGGTCGCGGGTGTTTCGGTATCGATGTCCACGCCGTCACCAAACAGGCTCGATTGCTCCATAGCGGCACTCCTTCGCTCGATTTCAAACGGATACAAGAGTACCACCGGTCGCAATGGGGCCGAATAGCGGTCTCAAACCGCACCGAATCGGCAGCCGCCAGACCGGGGTGGACAGTTAGTTCAGATACGTATAAATCCTAGAGCTGGATTAGGCACGAACACCCCTGTTTCAACTCATTTGGGCTCCTCGAGACCATGTAAACGTCCCGCTCGCCCTCCCAAACACCCATTCAAACCCCATCCCAATCAAAAATTGCTCAAAACGCATCCCAAGCTGCCCCAGATTTATACGTATCTGAACTAACTGTCCAAGCCCTTCCAAACCAAGCCTCTTGCCTGCCACAAGTGATCCGTTTTCCTCCGTCCCCAACGGATCAATAGGAAAAGAGGGGGCTGTCTCGCGTTGACGGGACAGCCCCCTCTGGCTTCGATATGTGTGGAGTGGCTCGTTAGTAACCCTGACCGTAGCCCTGGCCCTGCTGGCCCAGCAGTTCCTCCAGATACTGGCGCAGCTGCTCGTCGGTAATACCGCCATTGCCGGTGTCGGTCGAACTGTCGTCCTGCTGCTGGTTCTGCAGCTCTTCATCGGAACCCAGCTCGACGGTGACCTTCTTCTCTTCCTTGCCGCGCATAAGCGAGATCTCGACCTTCTCGCCCACCTCGTGGCTGCGCAGCGCGATGATCAGGCCATCGGCGCTCGTGATTTCGTCGTCGCCCAGCTTGGTGATGACGTCGCCCTCCTGAATGCCGGCCTTGGCAGCAGGACCGTCCTCGACGACGCTCGCCACATACGCGCCGCTATCGGTGCTCAGCTTGTTGGTGCGGGCGTTGAGCGCATTGACGCTCGAAAGCGTAGCGCCCATGTACGGATGCACCGGCGTCTTGC
>CALFDL010000061.1 GCA_937950415.1 uncultured Collinsella sp.
TCGATGTTACGAAGCTTGTCAGCGCCGTTGAGCGCGGTGCCGAAGAGGGCCGCCTGATCGCGTGGATGAGAAACGATGATGAGCAGAATGCCATCAAAGAGACGGGCATTGACGCTTCGCTGCCCGATCCGGATGACCCGAGTGCCGATCCTGTTGCCGGCGTTTACTTTAACAACCTGAGCTTCTCCAAGCTCGACTGGTACCTGAACGCCGATACGCAGATTGGCCAGGGCATCAAGAACGGTGACGGCACGTGCTCCTATCGCATCACCGTTACCCTGACGAACATCATGACGCAGGAGGAGGCTGGCAAGCTGCCCGACTACGTTGCGGCGAGCGCACCCGATGCCGCGCGTGACGACGAGCGTCTGAATGTCTCGTTGTTTGCCCCGACGGGCGGCAACATTACTGATCTGACCGTCGAGGGCACCCAGTTTGGTCTTGGCGCCGCTACGTGGCATGGAATCCCCTTCTATTCGGGCACCGTTGACCTGCATGCTGGCGAGACGACGACGATCACGTATACGCTGACCACGTCGGCCGAGGCGGGGGACAAGCCGCTTACGCTGCGTCAGACTCCTACATGCCAGGCGGCTCGCGACAGCGCGTCGGCGTAGGGTTTTTCTGGTAGCGCAGATAATCGAGTACCATTTTGGGGCGGACAGGCAATCTGTTCGCCCCTATTTTGTAAGGAGAGCGCATGAAGTACTTTGGCACCGACGGCTTTCGCGGTGAGGCCAACGTTGGGCTGACGGTAGAGCACGCTTATAAGATTGGCCGTTTTGTGGGCTGGTATTACGGCGCCAACCGCGAGCGCAAGGCGCGCGTCATCGTGGGCAAGGACACACGTCGCTCGAGTTATATGTTTGAGGCGGCGCTGGTGAGCGGCCTGGTCGCGAGCGGTGCGGACGCCTATATGCTGCACGTGATCCCCACGCCGGGCGTAGCGCACCAGACCGTGGAAGGCTGCTTCGATTGCGGCATCATGATCAGCGCGAGCCACAACCCGTTTTGCGATAACGGCATTAAGCTCGTCAACAGCGACGGCTTTAAGATGGACGAGGACGTACTGGAGCTCATCGAGGACTACATCGATGGCAAGAGCGAGGTGCCGCTGGCCACGGGCAACCACATCGGTGCCACGGTGGACTACATGCAGGGCCGCAACCGCTACATTGCTTCGCTCATTGCAAGTGCGAACTTTTCGCTGCAGGGCGTCAAGATCGGCATCGACTGCGCCAACGGCTCGGCGTCCTCGGTGGCCAAGCCGGTGTTCGATGCGCTCGGTGCCGACGTGCGCGTGATCAACGCCGCGCCCGACGGATTTAACATCAATGTGGACTGTGGCTCCACGCATATGGAGCGCCTGCAGCGCCATGTGGTGGAGCAGGGCCTGGACGTGGGTTTTGCCTACGATGGCGATGCCGACCGCTGCCTGGCCGTGGATGAGCGCGGTCGCGTGGTAGACGGCGACCAGATCCTGTACGTGTGCGGCGTGTATCTGAACAAGCACGGGCGCCTCTCGGGCGGTACCGTGGTGCCGACGATCGCCAGCAACTTTGGCCTTGTCAAGTCGCTGGAGCTTGCCGGTCTGAGCGCCGTGACCAGCGGCGTGGGCGACCGTCACGTGTATGCCAAGATGCGCGAGGGCGGCTACAGCCTGGGCGGTGAGCAGACGGGCCATACGATCTTTGGCGATATCGAGCGCACGGGCGACGGCATTATGACCTCGCTGCGCGTTATGGAAGTGATTCGCGCCGAGCGCGAGACGCTCTCGCAGCTCACGGCTCCGTGCAAGCTACTGCCGCAAGCGCAGGTGGCCGTGCGCGTGGCCGACAAGGACGCCGCGCTCGAGAACATGGGCGTGCAGAATGCGATCGCCGAGGCCGAGGCCGCGCTGGCGGGCGAGGGCCGCGTGCTCGTGCGCAAGAGCGGAACCGAGTCGGTTATCCGCGTGCTGGCCGAGGCGCCCGACCAAGCATCTGCCGATGCCGCCATGAAGCGCATCGCAAGTGCTCTGGAGGCTTTTTAGTTACGCGGTTTTACCAAACCGCGTAACTGCTCGACGCTGTAGTCATTGGGGACGTTCTTAAACGACTAGGTGAAAAAAGGGGGCGCTGCGGATTGGTTCCGCGGCGCCCCCTTTGCGTTGGCGTGTCGGTTATGCCTTACAGCTGGTACAGCGTGGTGAACTTGTCCTGCAAGTAGCTGCAGTAGTAGCGGGCGTCAAAGTCCATGCCGCAGGCGCCCTTGATGAGCTCCGGCGCGTCCTTGGCGCGGCCCCACTGCCAAATGTGCTCGCCCAGCCATGCGCGGACGGGCGCCAAGTCACCGCTTGCGCAAGCACCGGTAAGGTCGACGCCGTCGCGGCACATGGCCGGCACAAACATCGCATCGTAGGCGCTGCCCAGCGCATACGTGGGGAAGTAGCCAAACGAGCCGCCGCTCCAGTGCGTATCCTGTAGGCAGCCGTGCGTGTCGTCGGGAACGGGAATGCCCAGGTACTCATCCATGAAGCGGTTCCAAAGCGCGGGGATGTCCTTGGCCGTAGCCTCGCCGGCAAACAGCATACGCTCGATCTGGTAGCGCACCATAATATGCAGCGGGTAGGTGAGCTCGTCGGCCTCGGTGCGGATCAACGACGGCTGCGCGATGTTCACGGCGCGGTAGAGCGTGTCCTCGTCGACGTCGCCGTAGACCTCGGGCGCGTGACGACGCAGCACCTCGAGCAGCGGGCCCATAAAGGCGCGGCTGCGACCCACGGTGTTCTCGAAAAAGCGGCTCTGGCTCTCGTGGATGCCCATGGAGGTGCCGCCCTCCAAGCACGTGCGCGCATAGGCGGGATTGACGCCCAGCTCGTACATGGTGTGCCCCGCCTCGTGGATGATGCTGTAGACGTTGGAGATGCAGTCGTCCTCGTAGATGTGCGTCGCGATGCGCGCATCACCCACGGCAAAGCCCTCGCTAAACGGGTGCTCGGTAAAGGCAAGCGTGGTGTCGTCCAGGTTCAGGCCGACGAGCTTCATCAGGTCGAAGCTCATGGCGCGCTGGGCAGCCTCGGGCACGTGGGCGTGCAAAAAGTCGGCAGCCGGCTGCTGGCCGCGCTCGCCGATGGCGTGCACGAGCGGCACGACCGTGGCCTTGACCTCATCGCAAAACGCATCGAAGCTCTTGGCGGAAAGGCCGCGCTCGTACTGGTCGAGCCAAACGTCGTATGGGTCGCGCTTGGGGTCCATGAGTTCGGCCTGATGCTTAAGTTGGGCGACGATTCTATCCACATAGGGCTCAAAGCTCGCCCAGTCGTTGGCCGTCTTGGCCTTATGCCACACGGCGTCGGCCTCGCAGGTGAGCCTGGTCCAGGCCTCGGCCTCCTCGGTAGGAATAACGCTTGCCTCGCGCTGGTCGCGGCCGAGCACGCGAATCTCGTCGAGCAGCTGCGGGTCGTCTACGTGTCCGCCTGCAACCGTCTCGCGCGCTAACGAGCGTACGAGCTCAACGGACTTCTCACTGGTCAGCAGCTTGTGATGCTCGCCGGCAAGCGTGCCCATGGCGTCGGCACGCGCTGCTGCGCCGTTGGCAGGAGCAATCGTCGCTCCATCGAACTCGGCAATCTTGAGCAGGTACTCGCGAGTCCACAGCTTGCCCTCGAGTTTGCGGAACTTTTTGACGGCCTTGTCGACTTTAGCGGCCTTGACGCCCTTGGCGGCCTTTGCCACGGCGGCCTTGGCCTTCTTATCGAGTTTCTTTCCCATACCTATATCCTTGATCTCGCAGACCGGACGCCACGGGTGGGCGTGCGGCCAGTTTGCACAGCTACCTACCTTGTACCCAGTGCGAACAAAACGGAACGCGGCGATGTGCTCGCGAAATGTGTTATCCTATAGCCCAATGCGTTGACGGAGAGGGTTTTGCCCGCCGCGTCGCCGGCAAGAGAGGGAAGGTCATGGGCTGCAAGCCTTCCTGCGGTGGCAAGGGCCAAGCGTTCACTCCCGAGCAGCAACCTCAACGGGCGCGCGGCTAGCGGCGGCGAAGCCCCAGTAGGGAAGCCGTGAGCCTCGCGATAAGGGGCGCAGAGTGGGCACGGCGGGCCAGACATCCGCCGGGTCAAACAAGGTGGTACCGCGGAATTCAACCGTCCTTGGGCAATGCACATGCCCGAGGGCGGTTTTTTGTTACCGAACCGGGCCGCGTTTTCGCAACGCTGGGCGGCGGCAGTCGTCCCGGCGAGCGGGGAGCGCGAGAGACGAAAGGGAAGACATGAGTCTGATTGATGATCTGGTCAAACTCGAGGAAGAGGCCAAGGAGCTCGTTGCAGGCGCCGACGACGCCGCCAAGCTCGAGGCTGCGCGCGTTGAGCTGCTCGGTCGTAAGGGCCGCATCACCGGCCTGATGCGCATGATGGGCAAGCTCGCCCCCGAGGATCGTCCCGTGATGGGCAAGCGCGCCAACGAGATGCGCCAGCTGATCGAGGGCATGCTCGACGAGCGCACCACCGAGATGAAGGCTGCCGCCCTCAAGCGCGCGCTCGAGCACGATGCCGTCGACATCACGCTGCCGGGCATCCGTCCGCAGATCGGTCACCAGCACCTGATCAAGCAGATCATCGAGGAGGCCGAGGACATCTTCTGCGGCATCGGCTACACCGTCGAGTCCGGCCCCATGGTCGACACCTCCTACTACAACTTCACCGCGCTCAACGCCCCCATGGATCACCCGAGCCGCTCGGCCCGCGATACCTTCTACGTGGTCGACAACAACCCCGGCAGCGTCGCACACCCCGAGGCCCACGCCCATGGCGAGTCCGACGTGCTCCTGCGCACCCAGACCTCGGGCGTGCAGATTCACACCATGGAGTCGCAAAAGCCGCCCATCTACATGATCTGCCCGGGCACCGTCTATCGTCCCGACACGGCCGACGCCTGCCACCTGCCGCAGTTCAACCAGATCGAGGGCTTGGTCGTCGACGAGGGCATCACCTTTGGCGACCTGAAGGGCACGCTCGACTACTTTGTTAAGTGCATGTTTGGCGAGGACCGCAAGACGCGTTACCGCCCGCACTTCTTCCCCTTCACCGAGCCTTCCTGCGAGGTGGACGTAAGCTGCCACGTCTGCGGCGGCAAGGGCTGCAACTTCTGCAAGCACAGCGGCTGGATCGAGATCCTGGGCTGCGGCATGGTCGACCCCAACGTTCTTATCAACTGTGGCATCGACCCCGAGAAGTATACCGGCTTCGCCTTTGGCATTGGCGCCGAACGCGTCGCGGCCCTGCGCTACGACCTGCCCGACCTCAGAACGCTCATGACTGGCGATATGCGCTTCCTGAACCAATTTTAGGCTTGCCCAGGCACCCCATCTTGGCGTTCAAACCGTCGCTCGCGTACCTTTAGTACGCGTCGCTCCTCTTTCACGCCAACCTGGGGCACCTGGACAACCCTAAGGCGAACGTCTTCATTTGATATTTCCTCCCTATGCGGAGATTAAGAACTAGGAGAGCTACATGCGCGTTTCTTACGACTGGCTCAAGACCATGATCGATATTCCGGAGGATCCCAAGACCCTTTCGGACGAATATATCCGTACCGGCACCGAGGTCGAGGCGATCGACACCGTGGGCGAGTGCTTCGACCATGTGGTGACTGCCAAGGTGCTCACCAAGACCCCGCACCCCGATAGCGACCATATGTATGTGTGCTCGGTCGACGTGGGCGACAAGAACCTCGACGCCGATGGCAACCCCGCCCCGCTGCAGATCGTCTGCGGCGCGCAGAACTTCGAGGCTGGTGACCACATCGTCACGGCCATGATCGGCGCAGTTCTGCCCGGCGACGTCAAGATCAAGAAAAGCAAGCTTCGCGGCGTCGTGTCCATGGGCATGAACTGCTCCGCGCGCGAGCTCGGCCTGGGCGGCGACCACTCCGGCATCATGATCCTGCCCGAGGACACGCCCTGCGGCATGCCGTTTGCCGAGTATGTGGGCTCGAGTGATACCGTGCTCGACTGCGAGATCACGCCCAACCGCCCCGACTGCCTGTCCATGATCGGCATGGCCCGCGAAACCGGTGCCATCTTCGACCGCGATTTCCACGTTGAGCTGCCCGCCATCAAGGCCGAGACCGGCCGCGCGACCGACGACGAGCTTTCCGTCGAGATCGCCGACGAGGGCCTGTGCGACCGCTACGTCGCCCGCATCGTGCGCAACGTGAAGGTCGGCCCCTCGCCCGACTGGATGGTCAAGCGCCTTAACGCCCTGGGCGTGCGCCCGCACAACAACATCGTCGACATCACCAACTATGTGATGATGCTCACCGGTCAGCCGCTGCACGCCTTTGACCTCGACACCTTTGCCGAGCGCGATGGCCACCGTCGCGTGGTGGTTCGCGCCGCCCAGCAGGATGAGAAGTTCACGACGCTCGATGGCGAGGAGCGCGTGCTCGACGCCGGCATGGGCCTCATCACCGACGGCGAGCGTCCTGTGGCGCTGGCCGGCGTTATGGGTGGCATGGATTCCGAGATTGAGGACGATACCGTCGACGTGATGGTCGAGAGCGCCTGCTTCAACGCCGGCCGCACCTCGCACACCAGCCGTGACCTGTCGCTGATCTCCGACGCCTCCATTCGCTTTGAGCGCCAGGTTGACGAGACCGGCTGCGTGGATGTCGCCAACGTTACCTGCGCGCTCATCGAAGAGATCGCCGGCGGCGAGGTTGCTCCCGGCTATGTGGACGTGTTCCCCGCGCCCAAGACCATCGACAGCATTAAGCTGCGCCTGGCCCGCGTGCACGCCATCTGCGGCGCCGACATCGAGCCCGACTTTATCGAGCGTTCGCTCACCCGTCTGGGCTGCACCGTCGAGCGCGACGGCGAGGACTTTATGGTCACGCCGCCGAGCTTCCGTCCCGACCTGCCGCGCGAGATCGATCTGATCGAGGAGGTCCTGCGCCTATGGGGCATGGGTCGCGTCACGGCGACCATTCCGGCTGCCAAGAACCACATCGGCGGCCTGACCCGCGAGCAGAAGCTCACCCGCAAGGTCGGCGAGATCCTGCGCGCCTGCGGCCTCAACGAGACCACGACCTTTGGCTTTGCCGCCCCGGGCGACCTGGAGAAGATTGGCATGTCCACCGAGGGCCGCGGCTGCCCCGTGGTTCTCATGAACCCGCTGGTGGCCGAGCAGACCGAGATGCGCCGCTCGCTGCTGCCGGGTCTGCTGCAGTCTGTGGCCTACAACGAGGCCCACGGCACGCCCAACGTGCACCTGTACGAGGTCGGCAGCCTGTTCCATGGCCGCGAGAACGCCAGCCTGCCCAAGGAGACTAAGTCCGTGGCGGGCGTGCTCTCGGGCCAGTGGAGCGAGCAGTCTTGGACCATGAAGTACCGCAAGCTGCGCTTCTTCTTTGGCAAGGGCATTGTCGAGGAGCTGCTTGCTCAGCTGCGCATCGAGAAGGTTCGCTTCCGTCCCGTCGAGGGCGAGGGCTATGCCTTCTTGCAGCCGGGTCGCGCCGCCGAGGTTCTGTCCGGCGGTACCGTGCTGGGCTGGGTTGGCGAGATTCACCCCGAGGCGCGCGAGGCTATGGGCATTGACGAGGTTGTCGTTGCCTTTGAGCTCGACCTGGACAAGCTGATCAAGGGCGCCCGCAACCAGGAGAACTACCGTGAGTTCTCGCAGTACCCGGCCGTTGAGCACGACCTTGCTATCGTGGTCGACAACACTGTGACCTGCGAGGATCTTGAGCGCCGTATTGCCAGCGCCGGAGGCAAGCTGCTCGAGGATGTGCGTCTGTTCGACGTCTACCGCGATCCCATCCGCATCGGAGCGGGCAAGAAGTCCATGGCCTTTGCGCTTACGTATCGCTCCGACGACCACACGCTTACCAGCGAAGAGGTCGAAAAGGCGCACCAGAAGATCGTTACCAAGGTGTGCAAGGGCGTAAACGGCGAGGTCCGCGGCTAGGTCCTGCGCCGGATATAGGCCAGCGTCGGCTGCCGCCGAGTCTTACGTGACTGCTGTTTTCGGTATAAGGCACCGTTGAGCCTGCATATATGACACGCGCATTACATAACGGCGTGCTGCTTTGTCGGCAGTGCGCCGTTTTGCTATGATAGCCCGCGGCGTGTTACGAATCTGACAATGCGTAACACTGACAAGGTGATTTAAGCGGCGTTGCAATTCTGTGCGTCGACAACCGGGAGGCGTACATGCACATTCCAGATAATTATCTGTCCCCGCAGACCGATGCCGTCATGGCGGTGGCAATGGTGCCCGTCTGGGTTCACTGTATCAAGAAGGTGCGCGCCACGCTCGATCGCGAGCACATGGCTTTCCTGGGCATCTGCGCCGCATTTTCCTTCTTGCTTATGATGTTCAACGTGCCGCTGCCCGGCGGCACCACTGGCCACGCCGTTGGTGGCGCACTCATCGCGCTGCTGCTGGGCCCCGAGGCCGCGGCTATCGCGGTTTCGGTCGCGCTGGCGCTGCAAGCGCTGCTGTTTGGCGACGGCGGCATCCTGTCCTTTGGCGCCAACTGCTTTAACATGGCCTTCGTGCTGCCGTTTGCCGCGGCCATCGTGTTCCGTGCGCTCAACAGCCGTTTGCACGACAAGAGCTGGGGTACCTCGATTTCGGCCATCGTAAGCGGCTGGGTCGGCCTGTGCCTGGCGGCCCTGTGCGCGGCAATCGAGTTTGGTATTCAGCCGATGCTCTTCATGAATGCTTCGGGCGCTCCGCTGTACTGCCCTTTCCCGTTGTCTGTGGCTATTCCGGCCATGTTGATCCCGCATATGCTGGTCGCCGGTGTCATTGAGGGCGTGGCGACGGCCGCCATCTACGGTTTCATTAAGAAGACGGCGCCGAGCGTTATCGTCGGCCCCGAGGCTTCTGACGGCCTGCTGGATGCCGAGGGCGCTGCTGCCAAGAAGACCTCGCTGGTTCCCACGCTCATTCTGGTCGCCGTGCTTGTCGTTGCCACGCCGCTTGGTCTGCTGGCCACCGGTGACGCCTGGGGTGAGTGGGACGCCGAGGGCGCCGCGACCGCCGTTCAGGAGGCTGGCGACGACAGCCTGCAGGCTTCGGTCGGTCTCGACACCCCGACCTTTGCCGACGCTCTGCCTACGGGTGATTACCTGCAGGCCTATTCCGAGGAGCAGGGTCTCGGCTTTGCCGGTCAGGCTGCCATGTATATCCTGTCCGGCGTGATTGGCGTGGCGGTGCTCACCATCGCATTCCGTCTGATCTCGCTGACGGTCAAGGAAAGCGGAGCCCATGGCGATGGTCGAGCTGCCTAGCTGGCTTGCGGCCGAGGAGCGATACGAGCCCACGGGCGCTCGTCATCGCGTGATGCAAAAGAATGTCCTGCACCTGGCGAGCCTGCTTGAGCGGGTTCGCCTGGGTGGAGGCGCGCACGAGGGCGGGTCGATGGTCGACCGCGCCCTTTCTTGCGTTTCGGCTCCGATGCGCCTGGTGGGGATGTTCGTTTGCGTCCTGTGCGTGTGTCTGACGCAGAGCCCTCTGTACCTCATGTTGATGGCGGCTATCGCGCTGGTGCTCGTTGCCGTGCGCCCCGTACGCGGGCTGCGGGCAACCTTTGTGCCGGCGCTTGGCGCTGCAGGGCTCGCGGTGGTTCTGGTACTGCCCGCCTTGCTGCTGGACGCTTCTGCTGCGGGCGCCATGCTCAAGATTGCGCTCAAGACCTTCATTAATGTGTCGCTGGTGCTGGGTGTTTCGTGGACCCTTACCTGGAGCCGCATGTCGGCGGCGCTCAAAATGCTGCACCTGCCCGACGAAGTTATCTTTACGTTTGATATGGCGCTCAAGCACATCGAGGTGCTGGGTCGCACGGCGCACGATCTGTGCGAATCGGTCATGCTGCGCAGCGTTGGCCGTGCGCCTGAGGGATTTTCGCGTACCGATTCGATCGCGGGTATCATGGGCATGACCTTTATCAAGGCGATGGAATGCAGCCGCGCGATGGACGAGGCCATGCTGTGCCGCGGCTTTGCCGGTGTGTATCCGGCTCCCGCACGCGCCGGGTTTGGCTGGCGCGATGCGGTCTATGCGGCCGGCGTGGCGCTGCTGGCAGTGTTGTGCGCCGTGCTGTAGGCACTGCTGGTTCCGGCTGGGGATGCAACTAGGGAAGGGCGACGTTTTGGCAAACGATACAAATGGCGCGATGGGCGCGAGCGGTGCTGCTGGCGCCGAGACCACGCCGCTCATCGAGTTTCGCGACGTGGTGTTTTCCTATGCGGGGCATACGGTTGTCGATGGCGTGTCGCTGCAGGTCGATCGTGGCGAACTCGTTGCCCTGCTCGGTCCCAACGGCTGCGGTAAGACGACGATTATGCGCCTTATTAACGGCCTTGAACTCGCGGACGCAGGGATATACCTGTTTGACGGGCACGTGATCGATGCGGCATATCTCAAGGATTCCGCAGCCGCTCAGCGTTTTCATCAGCGCGTGGGCTTTGTGTTCCAGAATGCCGACGCCCAGCTGTTCTGCGCTACGGTGGGCGAGGAAGTTGCTTTTGGTCCCGCGCAGATGGGGCTGCCGACAGACGAGCTCGAGCGCCGCGTCCGCGATGCCATGGAGCTGTTCCAGGTTGCCGATCTGGTCGATGCCTCGCCCTATCAGCTTTCGGGTGGGCAAAAGAAGCGCGTGGCGCTGGCTGCGGTCGTGTCGATGAACCCCGATATCTTGGTGCTCGACGAGCCCACCAACGGTCTCGATGAGGACTCGTGCGACATCGTAGTCAACTTTTTGCTGGCCTACGTTGCTGCCGGTAAGACGGTTTTGATGAGTACCCACCATCAAGATTTGGTGCGACGCCTGGGT
>CALFDL010000062.1 GCA_937950415.1 uncultured Collinsella sp.
GTGGCGGCCGCGCCGGCGGTCGCGATAACCGTGGCAGCTATGGCAACAGTCGTGGTGGCAAGCGCGGTAGCAGCTCCCGCCGCCCCGGTGACGGCGGCGGCAAGCGCAAGTAACATACGCATCGCCCGCTAGAGCGAGGTGAACCAAGGGCCCCGAGCAACTACGCTCGGGGCCCTTTTTGTTTGCCGTATCCGATCGCTAGTTCAAATGTGATTTCCTCGGGAATGCATCTAGAGGATGCCGTGGGCCTGTTTCCTACCATGCGGCAATGGGTCCCATGGGGTGCGCCGTGCATTTTTTGGAGTATTCTGCAGTTCGAGTTGTCTGCATATGATTCGATGTCGCCAACGGTGGCCTTCGGATATCCCTAGCGAGCGTTCTGAGTCAGATTTCGTCGTTTTCCGGAGCAGGGGCGCGTCATTCTCGCCATGTCGGAACCCAAAATGACGCAGCGCCCTAAAGGTTTGCCCGCTCGGGGTATTGCTGGCGCGGTCACGTTGCAGAATACTCCGTTTTTTGCACGGGCCAGGATGGGGTACCTTGGGAGAACACGGCGGTATCCCGTAAATATATACAATCTGTACCGTAATTTATACAAAACGAAGAGGCAGACAGCGTAGGGTGGGTGCATTGGGGTGCTTGGTGCACCAAAACGGGGATCCCATGCGCCGTATACTCTGGCTGGATGTGAAAGCGGCTTGACGCGTTGCCAGGCGTAGGGGAGGGTGCCTCGATGAGCGTATTCGAAATTGTGTTTAGTCCGACGGGTGGAACGCGGAAGGTGTCTGGCCTTGTGGCCGGGGCACTGGGCAAGAATACCGTTACCGTCGATCTGGCCGATAGCGGGCTAGATTTCAGCGCTGTCTCGATGACTGAGGACGACGTGGCCGTAATCTCTGTGCCGGCGTATGCCGGTAGAATCCCGGCTGTGGTGGCTGACCGGTTGGGCATGGTGCGCGGCAACGGGGCTCGGGCTGTTTTGGTTTGCGTATACGGAAACCGCGCGTTTGAGGACACGCTCGTAGAGCTGGAGGACGTTGCGAAGCGCGCCGTATTTAGGGTTGTTGCAGCGGTTTCTGCTATTGCTGAGCATTCCGTTGCTCGTCAGTTTGCTGCTGGGCGACCGGATGCGCAGGATGCGGCGCAGCTCGCAGAGTTTGCGCAGCAAATTCAGCAAAAGCTGTTGGCTGAGGATGCGTCCGGGCCCTCTATCCCCGGCAATCGTCCTTATAAACAAGCTGGAGGTCATCGCATGGCACCCGAGGCAACAGAGGATTGCGTCTCCTGCGGTGCATGCGCCGCGGCGTGCCCCGTTTGTGCTATCGACAAGGGTGACCCCAAACGAGCAGCTGGCGAGGCGTGCATCTCCTGCATGCGCTGCATTGCCGTATGCCCGCGAGGCGCTCGTAAGCTTGATCCCAACAAGCTATCCGCTGTTTCCCAGATGCTGAGCAAGGTTTGCGTCGTGCGGAAGGAATGCGAGCTCTTCATCTAACGCATGCGAAATTGCTGCAAGGAGTGTCCCTGGGTACTGGCAGTAAAGGAACGTCCCTAAGTGTCGCTTAAATACCGTTTATCGGAGAAAAAATACCGTTCGCCGGTCATAATGATTGTTCCGGCTTTGGGCTTGTCTACAATAACCCCCGTAAAAGAAATGCGGAAGGTTACCGAGTCCCTCGGACGTGGGCCTAACCAAAGTCTTTGAACGGGTGTGTCTCTATGGACGCATTCGCTTGATTTTGGTTGGGCTATATTTATGAAGGGACATGCCACCATGGGTTTCTTTTCTCGCCTTATGGGCGGCTCGGACAAGCAGGCGACTGCATCTTCCGAGTTCGAAATCCTCGCTCCCGTTTCCGGCGAGCTTGTTCATCTGGAAAAAACCAATGACCCCGCTTTTAGCAGCCGTGCCGTGGGCGATGGCGTTGCCGTGGTTCCCCAAGAGGGAACGGTGTGCGCTCCTGTTTCCGGTACCGTCGCGGCGCTGTTCCCGACCGAGCATGCACTGGGCATCATGTCCGACGACAGCTCTGCTCAGGTGATGCTGCATATCGGAATCGACACTGTTAAACTTGAGGGCAAGGGCTTCCATGCGCTTGTTGCCCAGGGTGACCATGTCGACGCGGGCCAGCCCCTCGTTGAGGTCGATTTTGACGCGGTCCGCGCCGCCGGCTTCGATCCCACGGTCTTCGTTATCGTGTGCGAGCGTTCGGAGAACTCGACTCTTCGTGAGCACGCTTCCGGCCCTGTTGCTGTTAAAGAGCCTGTCGTCTGGCTTTCCGAGTAAATTCTTTTGGTGGGTACCGTGGTTATCAAGCGAGTTTTCAACAATAACGTCGCAATGGTCACTTCGGACGATGGCTCCGAGCTCATTGTCATCGGTCGAGGCCTCTGCTTTGGCCGTCATGCCGGCGACGCTATCGATGAAGCATCGGTCGAAAAGACCTATGCGCTGCAGGAGGGCACTTCTCAGGATTCGCGTACGATTGACCGCTTGGCACATCTTTTGGAGTCCATCCCCACCGTCAACCTCGTGATTTCCGAGGACATCGTTCAGATGCTTCGTCGAGAGCTCAATGTTGATATCAACGACAAGATTCTCATTGCTCTCGCAGACCATATCAGCCTTGCTTTGGAGCGCGAGCGCAAGGGCGTCCCCTGCGAGAATCCGTTGCTGCTCGAGATCCAGCAGTTCTATCGCAAGGAGTATGCGCTTGCGGGCCGTGCGCTGCAGATTGTCAAGGAGTATATGGGCATCCAGATGAGCGAAGAAGAGCAGGGTTTTATTACGCTGCATATCGTCAACGCCACCATGCCGCAACGCTCCGACCGTCTCATCATCTCGGTCCAGCTTGTTCGCGACGTGCTTGCGATTGTTTCCGAGCGCTATGCTACGACCCTCGATGACACCTCGCTGCCTTACGAACGTTTCGTTCGTCACCTGCAGTTTTTCGCACAGCGAGCGCTCGATCCTGCGGCCGGGCAAATCAATGGCGACGCGCTGTTCCGAATCGATGAAACGGCGTATCCGTGCGCATTCTCGTGCGCGGACGCCATAGCTGCCCACTTGTCGTCTACCTATAACGTTGTCGTTACCGATGCCGAGAAGAGCTATCTCGCATATCACATTGTTAACCTGCTTGGAGAACCTGGTCTCTAGGCATAACGTGCCCACACATCGATTGATATAAGGCAGGGCTTATGGCCTTGTCCAGGGCACATCTGTCTTAATTTGCGGAAAAGGAAGGGGAGTACCGCTATGACCGCAAAAAAGAAGTTCAATTTCAAAGCGCCGTTGGAGGTGTTCGCGAAGTCGATCGTTCAGCCGATGATGTATCTCTCGGTTGCCGGCATTCTGCTCATCGTGGGCATTATTCTGACCAACAAGACCATCTGCGCCGTGATCCCCGTACTGGGCTCCGGTCCGTTCCAGCTTGTGGGCGCCGTTGTCTATCAGTCGCTGATGTTTATCATCAACAACCTCTCGATTCTGTTCTGCGTGGGCATCGCCGGCGCCATGGCAAAGAAGAACAAGGGCCATGCTTCGCTGATTGCCCTGATGTCGTTCTTCCTGTTCCTGCAGGCTAACAACATCGTGCTCAACGCCACCGGCTCTCTTGCCGAAGCGAGCGGCATGCTCGGCCTTACCGGAACCGGCCAGGCCACCGTTATGGGCATTCAGGTGCTCGATACCGGCGTGTTCGGCGGCATCATTCTTGGTTGCATCACTGGTGCTGTGTTCAACAAGTACTCGAACAAGCAGTTCCCCATTGCCCTTTCGATGTTCTCGGGCGTTCGCTTCCCGTTCCTGATCATGATCATCATCTCCTGGATCATGGGCGCTGGCTTCTGCATCGTTTGGCCTCCGGTTCAGGGCGCCATCTCCTCCGTTGCCGGCATCATTAAGGAGTCGGGCAACATCGGTCTGTTTATCTACGGCATGCTCAACAAGCTGCTCGTTCCCACCGGTCTGCACCACCTCATCTACACTCCGTTCCAGTTCTCCGATGTGGGTGGCACCCTGACGTTGGGCGATCAGGTTATCGCCGGCGCCTATCCCATCCGTGTCGCCGAGATGGCAATGACGGGCCAGCCCTTCTCCGATAGCACCTACTTCAACAGCTACACCTTCAACAACCTGTGGCCCTACATCGGTATCGGTCTCGCCTTTATCTTCACCGCTTACAAGGGGAACAAGGATAAGACCAAGGCCGTTATCATCCCGCTGATCATCACCGCCGTGCTCTCCTGTGTCACCGAGCCCATGGACTTCCTCTTTGTCTTTGCCGCTCCCGTGCTCTTTGTCGTTCACTCGGTTCTTTCCGGCATCTTCCTGGTCCTGCTCAAGGTCCTCTCCGTGCCCGCTTCGACTGCAGGCGGTATCATCAACATCGTGGTTTCCAACCTGGTCCTCGGTGTCGACAAGACCAACTGGCCGGTTATGCTGGTGCTTGGAGTCGTCAACGCCGCTCCGTACTTCTTCCTCTTCACCTTCCTTATTAAGAAGCTCAACCTCCACACGCCTGGCCGCGAGGAGGAGTCCGAGCTCGCCGAGTCCGTTGCCGAGGGCGAGGCCGCCGCGTCTGTCGCGGTGAAGCAGGGCGCTGTTGCCGCAGCTCCCGCAGAGGGCGTCGATGCAGGTATTGCCGACCTGGTCGCAGGTCTTGGCGGCAAGGACAACATCGAGGAGCTCGAGAACTGCTTTACGCGTCTTCGCGTGAACGTTAAGAACCCGGACCTCATCGATGAGAGCCTCATCAACCATGTGCCCAACAGCGGCATCAACCGCAACGGCAACAATATCCAGATCATCTTTGGCATGAAGGTCGCCGAGATGCGCGACAAGGTCGAAAACGCAATTGAGAAGGAGCAGTAAACAATGATCATTACTCTGTGTGGTGGCGGATCCACCTTTACCCCCGGCATCGTCAAGTCCATCGCCCTGCGCAAGGACGAGCTCGACGTTGACGAGATTCGTCTGTACGACATCAACGAGGAGCGTCAGCGCAAGATTGGCGTGCTCGTGGACTGGATTTTGCACGAGGATCTTGGCCTGGACATCAAGCTCACGGTGACCACCGACAAGGAGACTGCCTTTACGGATGCCAGCTTCGTGTTTGCCCAGATGCGCGTGGGCGGCTACGCCATGCGCGAGCAGGACGAGAAGATTCCGCTGCGTCACGGCTGCGTGGGCCAGGAGACTTGCGGTTGCGGCGGCCTTGCCTACGGCATGCGCACCATCTTCCCCATGGTCGAGCTGATCGATGACGTTGAGAAGTACGCCAAGAAGGACTACTGGATTCTCAACTACTCCAACCCTGCCGCCATCGTGTCCGAGGGCTGCCGCGTGCTGCGCCCCAACGCTCGCATCATCAACATCTGCGACATGCCGATCGCGATCATCGACGTGGTTTGCGCCGCGCTCGATATCGACAAGAAGGATGTCGAGTACGATTACTTTGGCCTTAACCACTTTGGCTGGTTCACCTCGATTCGCCACAAGGGCGAGGAGGTGCTCCCGCAGCTGCGCGAGTACATCAAGGAGCACGAGATTCTGCTGCCCGATTCCTACCTCAAGGGCATGGGCTCGCTCATGGCAAAGAAGCCCGAGGAGGCCACCGACGAGCATCCCGAGCAGAACCGCCACACCAAGGGCAGCTGGTACTACGTCTGGAAGGGCGAGTACGAGATCATGGAGTGCTTCCCGGAGTACCTGCCCAACACGTATCTGAACTACTACCTGCAGCAGAAGGAGTTCGTCGAGCATTCCAACCCCGAGCGCACCCGTGCTAACGAGGTCGAGGAGACGCGCGAGAAGAACCTCTTTGATGGTATCGATCACTACGAGAAGACGGGCGAGATCGACGAGAGCACGTTCTATGCGGGCAGCCACGGCGACTGGATTGCCGACCTGGCTATCGCTCTGAAGAACGATACCAAGCAGCGCTTCCTGGTCATTTGCGAGAACAAGGGCGCTATCCCCAACATGCCCTACGACGCTATGGTCGAGCTGCCTGCCTACATTGGCAAGAACGGCCCCGAGGTCATCAGCCGCGACAACATTCCGCTGTTCCAACAGGGCCTTATGATGCAGCAGCTGAACTCCGAGAAGCTTGTGGTCGAGGCCACGATCGAGGGCTCGTACGAGAAGGCACTCAAGGCCTTTACGCTCAACAAGACCGTGCCTTCGATGAAGGTCGCCAAGGAGGTTCTCGACGACATGATCGAGGCCAACAAGGGTTACTGGCCTGAGCTTAGCTAAAGACAGAAGGTCGCTGGCACAAAAGAGCCGCTGACCGTAAAACTTAACCAATGCCCCGTTCGCGTGCTTGCGCGGACGGGGCATTGTCATTTGATAACGCGTTTTATCAAATATGGCATTTATCTGCGGTAATGTTCTATTTCACCGCCGAGGGTGACATTTCATACCGCCTGCCGAACTGCGTGGAGACCTAACAACTTTTTAGGTCAGTGTTGTGCGTGTAGCAACTTCGCCCGGCCTCGCCTCCGGGCTGCCGCATGAGAGGGGATCTTATGGCACGACTGCACGTAATGGAACGCAGCCACGCTCAGGCCGTCATGGACGACCTGCACGATGCACTCGGACGTCGTCTGGCGGTGAGTTCGCTCGCCCCGTGCCCCGTCGAGTTTACGGCGGCGCTCGTCAACCTGTGCTCCACCCAGAGCTGCGGCAAGTGCACGCCCTGCCGCGTGGGCCTGAGCGCGCTGAGCGACCTGCTCGCCGATGTGCTCGAGGGCCGCGCCGACGAGTCCACGCTCAATCTGGTCGAGCGCACCGCCCGCACCATCTATCTTTCGAGCGACTGCGCCATCGGCTACGAAGCTGGCGCCATGGCACTCACGGCCATTCGCGGCTTCCGCGACGATTTTGAGCACCACATTCGCGAGCACTCCTGCGGCTTTGACCGCGAGGCCCGCGTCCCGTGCGTCTCGGGCTGCCCGGCGCACGTCGACATTCCCGGGTACATTTCGCTGGTCGAGGCCGGCCGCTATGCCGACGCCGTCAAGGTCATCCGCAAGAACAATCCGCTGCCGCTCGTCTGCGGCCTGGTGTGCGAGCATCCCTGCGAGATGCACTGCCGCCGTGGCATGGTCGACGACCCCATGAACATCCTCGCCCTCAAGCGTTTTGCCGTTGAGCATAGCGACCTCAACGACCACAAGCCGCATGTGGTGGACAACACCGGGAAGCGCGTCGCCGTGATCGGCGGCGGCCCGGCCGGTCTTTCTTGCGCTTACTACCTGGCCGTGATGGGCCACAAGGTGACCATCTTGGAGCAGCGCCACCACCTGGGCGGCATGCTGCGCTACGGCATCCCCAGCTATCGTCTGCCGCGCGAGCGCCTGCAGGCCGAGATCGACTGGATCTTGAGCGCCGGCATCGACGTGGAGCTCGACCACTCCGTCAACGGCGAGGAGCTTGCCCGTCTGCGCGACGAGTTCGATGCCGTCTACCTGGCCATTGGCGCCCACAGCGATAAGAAGCTCGGCCTTCCGGGCGAAGAGGCTCCCGGCGTGGAGTCGGCCGTCAAGATGCTGCGTGCCATCGGCGACGACGAACTGCCCGACCTGAGCGGCCAGCGCGTGTGCGTCATCGGCGGCGGCAACGTGGCCATGGACGTGGCGCGCTCCGCCGTGCGCTGCGGTGCCGAAAAGGTGAGCATCGTCTACCGCCGTCGCATCTGCGACATGACGGCCCAGGATGCCGAGATTGCCGGCGCCCAGGCCGAGGGCTGCGAGGTTCTGGAGCTCACGG
>CALFDL010000063.1 GCA_937950415.1 uncultured Collinsella sp.
CTGTGCGAGCAGGCCGGCGAAGCGCTCGGCGGCGGCCACGGCCTCGGGGTCGTCCTTGGGCGCGCCCACCACGATGCGGCTGGGGTGCAGGTTGTCGTAGAGCGCCTTGCTCTCGCGCAGGAACTCCGGGCTGAAGAAGATCTTGCTATCACCCAACTTCTCGCGTAGGCCCGCGGTGTAGCCCACCGGGATCGTCGACTTGATGACGATCCAGGCATCCGGGTTCACCGAGCGAACGGCGGCGATGGCGGCCTCGACGGAGCTCGTGTCGAAGAAATTCCTGTCCGAGTCGTAGTTGGTGGGCGTGGCGATCACGACGTAGTCGGCGCCCGCGTAGGCCTCGGCCACGTCCACGGTGGCGTGCAGGTCGAGCTCGCGCTCACCCGCCTTGGCCTCCGCCAGGAAGCGCTCGATCTCGTCGTCCTGGATGGGCGACTGGTAGTTGTTGATCTTCGCGACTTTCTCGGGCACGATGTCCAGCGCGTGCACCTCGTTGTGCTGCGAAAGCAGGACGGCGAGGGACAGGCCGACGTAACCGGTTCCGGCGACGGCAATCTTCATTTTCTTCTCCGATTCGAATCGGGTATTAAAGTTAGGCATTAGTACGCATCGCTTCCGTTGAAGACCTCCAGAACCGTGAGGAGGACGATCTTGAGGTCCATGACGATTCCGCGCTTGGCTATGTACTCGAGATCACGGCGGACCATGCCGTCGAACCCGGTGGAGTTTCGCTCCGTCACCTGCCAGAGCCCCGTAATACCTGGCTTCACTGCTAGCCTCTGCAGGTCGTACTCGGTGTACTCAGCGACCTCGTTGGGCAGCGGCGGGCGCGGGCCGACGACGGACATCTGCCCCAGGAACACATTCAGGAACTGCGGGAACTCGTCGATGGAGTGTTTGCGGATGAACTTCCCGATCTTGGTGACGCGCGGATCCTCCTTCATCTTGAACATGGCGCCGGCTATCTCGTTCTGTTCCTTGAGGTCGGCGAGGCGGTCGTCGGCGTCCTTGTACATGGATCGGAACTTCCACATGCGGAAGGTGGACAGGCTGCCATCGCGGTGGGTCTGGCCCACGCGGATCTGGCTGTAGAAGGGGTTGCCCTCGCTCTCAAGGCGGATGGCCGCGGCAAGCACAAGGCTGGGTACGGCGATGACGGCCAGCACGCAGCCGCTAAACGCGATGTCGAATGTGCGCTTGACGGCCCGGTAGGCTAGGCGCGAGCGGTCCCAGTCCATGATGGATTGCATGGCCTTGTAGCGGCCAGCACCCTCACGTCGGTCCATGGCCTGAGCAATCAGTGCGGCCCCCACGGGCGCATCCGTTGAAAATTGAGTTTTATCCGACACGTTTTCTTCCAAGACTTCGTCCCCGGGTCGGGGATCCTCCCTGTTCTGTGTAGCGATCGCCTGCAAATAGGCGATCGCCTTTTTAAGGTTGCGCATGACGCGCTGCTCGGCCGAAAGCACGGCAAGGCCAACGCGCGTAGTTACGCGTCGGCCGCACAGATCGAGCTCCAAATAAGCGGTGCTCTTGCGCCTGTTAATGGTTTTGATAAGGCCTTCGTGGCCCAGTAGTGGACCTGCCGTCACTACGACCTTGTCACCGTCTTTTAGGGCCTCGCTCATGGGCACCACGCGGTCTCCCCTATGCGTAAAGCCGCCAATAAGCTGGACCTCTTCTTTTGCCAGCGGCACAAACTGACCGTTCTGGGCAAGCACCCGGGCAAAGTCGTCCATACGCAGCAGATACTGTTGCACGGTACGGGGGGCTGTATCGCAGATGAGATAACCAGGGAACAACGGCTTGGTCGTATTGACCCATTCGCCGTGTACCTTGGTCTCGGTTTGAAATTGGGGATAAAAGAGCTCCTGCATGGCGCTCGTAGGCACCATACGCTCGATGCGCTCGCGCATTACGTCTTCGCGACCGTTAATGACCTGGATTACATACCACACGAGCACCACCCCCTTGCTGTCTTACGTGTGACTCTGCCCGACCGTGAACGGTATGTACAAATGCAGTTGCTAGAGACGCGGACGTGTATCGCAAAATGACCGCGTCCCCAGCTGGCAGCGTGCGAGCCAGTCAAGCGGGAACAAAACTGGACCGCACGCAAACAGTTGTAGGACTGCTACATTTTAGCATACAACTATTAATTATTTGCATTTGAGATAATACTCACTACAAATAAATAACGTCGCATGACTTCTTTATTGGAGCTCGTGGTGTTTCTGGCACCGCCGTTACGGCCGGATGCTGATCGACCCTGCGCTTTGTGGCTTGCTAAAGCCGTGAGCACAGTTGAACTCATGTAATGTTAGGTATCTTAGCACAAGCTGATAGCAAAGCTGATTTGGCTAATCGCGGACAGCATTTCGTTCATTTAGTGTGTTCAACGGGGTTGTTTTGGGATGCTGTTCACATTGATGCAGGTTATTGAGGTACTGGCGGTGATTAGGGACGTTCCTGAAGCCCAAATGGAACGGCGATCTACACTGATAATCGCGTTTGTGTAACAAACTATGTACAGACATGTGAAATAAATTGTGCAACTTTTTGTTGGCATAGGTGGGGTCTGTGGCGCGTAGTGTTTTGGCATGAAAAAAGGCCTACGGAATTCCGAAGGCCTTTACATTCACGATGGTGGAGACGAGGGGGATCGAACCCCTGACCTCTTGACTGCCAGTCAAGCGCTCT
>CALFDL010000064.1 GCA_937950415.1 uncultured Collinsella sp.
GGATATTCGCGCCCGGCCCGTTTTGGCAGCGGCGAATCGTCTACGCGATGCCGCCCATCTGCACGTGTGCGCGCAGGGACATGCATTAGTCAAGCGCACGAATGGGGTCGTACCAGGAGTCCTCGACCGCGATGAAGCCGGCGGTATCACCCAGGCTCCAAACGGCACCGGTGCCCTCTTTATCCTCGGGGGCAAAGAGCAGTTCGTCTTCAGAGGTCTCCTTGGAGGTCAAGCCCTTGACGAGCTTGTCGATGATCTCCTGCGGGACCTTATCGGTGTTGACGGCGATAGGCCCGTTGAGAACCGGGGTGGACTGGATGATGCCGAACTTCTTGCCCTGAACGCGATCGAAGGGCTGGGGAGCGTCGGCCTTGACGGAGTAGACGGAACCGGCGGCGTTCACGGCGTCGCGCTCGCCCTCGGGGACATCAAGATAGGTGTCGACGTCGACATCGTCGAAGGCGGCAACATCGGCATCACCCTGCAGCAGGTTGACAGCAGAACCGGGGTGAGAGTTACCAAAGAGTACCTGGGAGAAGAAACCCGGGGTACTGAGCTCGTCGGAGGACTTCACGTCGTCCGGGAACGCCTTCATAATGGCGTTGCACGGAACCTTGAAGCCGGAGGTGGAAGTAGCGGAGACAAAGCTCATGCGCTTGCCCTTGATGTTCTTGATGGAATAGCCGCTCTCCTCGGCGCTATCCGCGTAAGCGCTCATCTCGGCCTCGGGCACGCAGATGCGGCTGTAGTACTTGGCGCCGTCGAGCTTGCCATCGGTGTCGGAGGTGGTCACAAGCGGAAGAACCTTGCTGTTCTTCTTCTGGGCCTGGATGAAGCCCTCGGCGCCCATGTTGGCAAGCTGAGCCTTGCCGGAAGCGATAGCCTCGATAGCGACGTTATAGTCGGTGGTGGTCATGAGCTCGACCTTGACACCGGCGTACTTCTCAAGAACCTTGCCAAACTCCTCGCGGCCCGCGTCGAACTCGGAGCTGGACTCGTTGGGCAGCCAGACCATGGTAAGTTTATCGATAGAAGCGGCATCCGAGCCAGCGGTCGCCGCACCACCCTTACCGTCGACGCTGCCGCAACCGACGAGACCGAGGCCGAGCGTCACGGCACTCGCGCCAAAAAGGCCCAAGAAGGACCGGCGAGAAATTTGCTTGTTCTTGATATCTGCCACAATCTTCTCCTTACAACACAAGAATGCACCGGAGGGACCGGGGGTTCTATTTGTCCCGTCCGGCGATGACGTGGTAGATATTAGGGTTGTGGGCAAGCCGTTTTTCGATCAACGGCAATCGCTTGTCATATGCTTGCGCGAAGATGCGGGAACATGACGCGAACCGTAGGCACTTATTAATAGAAACGCCCCGTCGTAAGCTCAAGGGCAGGCATAAGGCAGGTAATAGACCAGTTTTGTCAGCCCCTTGGCAGCCGTTTATAGAAAAAGTTTGCAGGCATTTTCCCAAGCGGCTCGCGCGATTGCTTCGGCATTATCGCCGGTGCGGTCGACACGGTCGTTGACCAGCGCGTTTGCCGTAATGGAAATCATCGCGGGCTCGCACTCGAGACCGCGAATAGGCTCTGGGGCCATGTACGGGCAATCCGTCTCGAACAAAATACGGTCGAGCGGTGTTGCCGCGAATGCCTCGCGCACCTCGTCGTTGCGTTTAAAGGTAGCCGCGCCGCCATAGGCGATGTAACAACCCAAATCCACAAAGCGCTCCATTGTGGCTCGGTCCTCGCCAAAGCAGTGCAGTACGCAACCGGCCTGGGGCACACCCACCTCGCGCAGCACGTTGTACGCATCCACATGCGAGGTGCGCTCCTCGTCCGCGTCCTCATGACGCAGATGCAACTCCACCGGAACATTGCGGCGTACGGCAAGCTCAAGCTGGCGCGCCATACAGTCGATCTGCACGTCGTGGGGCGCCGGCGCGATATCGTCGTCGTAATCCATGTGGTAGTCCAGACCGATCTCGCCAATGCCAACGCATAGGGGATCATCGAGCGCAGTCACAATCTGGGCATGGATGTTATCGGTGTAGTCGGGCGCGCCATAGGGGTGAACGCCAGCGAGATACTTGACCTGCGGAATATCCCGCATCGGCAGAATCTCGCGAACCAGCCAGTCGCTATAGTCCGTCACGCTGCGTTTGTCAGCGATGGGGTCGAACATCG
>CALFDL010000065.1 GCA_937950415.1 uncultured Collinsella sp.
TGGTTTGGGAATTCTCAAAATCCATAGGTGTACTTCCCTTCAACGCATGCCGCCCGTAGGCTTCGAGCGGCCTCGTCTTTAGGATGCCCTCATGTCGGAAATCTAAACCTTACAATCCTGTTCTTCAGATTTGCACAGGCTAGATGCTCAGCCAGCGATCGCCCTCGGCTCGGCAAAAGCCCTCACGCTCCAGGTCGGCTAGAATGCCCGCGACAAGCTCGCGCTCGACCGGCCCGCGACCGGCTGCCGCCTCCATCTCGTTAACGCCCACCACGGCATCAGCAAGCGTAATCCCCGCCGGCTGGCCATCGCGCGCTGCCAGCAACATACGCACGATATGCGCGCGCTTTTGGCGACGCGAGCCCTCAAACTTTGATTGACGGCTATAGCCCGCCGAGCGCCTGGACGGATTGGGCAACGTCTTTTTTAGATATGCGCCGTAATCCAGCAACGCGTAATACCACGCGCGCGGCGTATCGGCATCATCGAGCGGCACGGCAAAGGGAGCGATCTCGTCGGTCGCCGCACCGGGGGCCGCCGGACAGGCCACCTGAATCAGCGGCACCAGCTCGCGATCGGGAACGGCCGGCACATCGGGAAAGAAATGATGCAAAAAGACCGTGCGCACATTGGTCTCTAGATACACGCCTGGAAGATCAAACGCAAACGAACGGATGCCCTGCGCCGTTGCCGGGCCAATACCAGGCAGAGCGACCAAGTCACGCGTCTCGTGCGGAAACTCCCCGCCCCAATCCTCTACGACCCGTTGAGCGGCCCCGTGAAGCGCCAGAGCTCGTCGGTTGTAGCCCATCCCCTGCCAAGCGTCCAAAACATCGGAAGGCGCGGCCTGGGCAAGCGCCTGCACAGTCGGAAAACGATCGAGCCACACCGGCATGCGCGCCTCCACACGCGGCACCTGTGTTTGCTGCAGCATGACCTCGGAAAGCCAAATGATGTACGGATCGCGCGTGCGGCGCCACGGAAGGTCGCGATAACGCAGGACCCCTTCCGAACGAATCATCGAACGAAAGGGGTCCTGAATCATATCTATGCTCCTTATGCGGCGCTATTCCTCCCGGCAAGCGCACGCGCAGGTGGCGTACTCGGGAAACGCGTCGCGGTCGGCGAATTTGGAATCGACGGCCGGGAACTGGCGGTGAGCGACGATGTCGCCGAGCGAAACGGAATCGAGGTAGTCGCGCATCAACGCTTGAGCTCCGGCCCACAGGGGATGATAGCAGCACGTGCCCATGCGTGCACAGTCGCCATCGGGTGCGGTGCAATCATTCATAACCATAGGGCCCTGAACGGCCTCGACGACCTGACGAATGGTGACGTCGTCCGGACTGACCTTGAGACGCATGCCACCGTGGACGCCACGCAGGCTCTCCACAATACCGGCCTGGACCAAACCGTGCTGAATCGAGCGGGCAAACGAATACGGGACATTGACCTCTTCGGCAGCGGTGCGAACAGAAAGCAAACGCTCCGGATCCTCGGCAAGCATCGCCAACATACGAAGGGCGTAATCAGTCTTCCTCGATATGTCCATTTTTCCCCTTTCAAGGAATACGAACAGCTCGAACGAGCTCCGGGGCCGAGCTTGTGTCGAGACGCTAAATGACCGCCAGGACATCCAAATGGTAAATCGGATATCCACTGAGTGCCGCGCTTGGAGCGAAATGCATCAGATGCGGCCTACAGTGCAATTTAGTATAACCTAACCCCCTGTCTCGTTGAACAGGTGTTGCGCAACAAAGCTGTTGTTCAGACAAATATACTTGTTAGATTTTACTTGCGTTCCCGAAGGCGTGGGGATTCTGGGCGAAGATGCGCCAGGGCGATCGTTCTATCGAAACAAAGTGCATCAAACGCAAAAAGCCACGTCCGAAGACGTGGCTTTAATTGCGTTGGCGGGAAGTACGGGGCTCGAACCCGCGACCTCCGACGTGACAGGCCGGCGCTCTAACCAAACTGAGCTAACTCCCCAGGCAGGCGTTCGCGTTTGTTTCCGCTCGCGTGCGCTGCGGGGATTAGTATACACAGAAGTCTGTCCGCCGCGCAACAACTTTTTTGAAAAAGTTTTTCGGGCCCCTCCGGGAGGGTCTCCGGGGCCGAGGGCGGGGGTTAAGTTTGCTGCTCTACAGTCCTGCGCAAGACGGAAAGCACATTAAGTGCTTT
>CALFDL010000066.1 GCA_937950415.1 uncultured Collinsella sp.
TCACCCTGCGCGAGTTCGACCTGCTCGAGTACCTCATGCGCAAGCCCGGCGTGGTCTTTACCCGCGAGTCGTTGCTGCAGAGCGTGTGGGGTTGGGACTTTGACGGCGGTTCGCGCACCGTCGACGTCCACGTGCAGACGCTTCGCCAAAAGCTCGGCGAGCATGCGAGCGCTATCGAGACCGTGCGCGGCGTGGGCTATCGCCTGGCTGAGCCTTCGGCCGGTGATGGTGCCGAAGGTGACGACGCCGCCACATCGGAGGAGTAACCCGTGGTCTTTGCCCCCCAGGGAAAACACACGTTGTCGCACCGAGTTTTTGCGACGATCTTTGTCTGTGCCATGGCGGTTATCGTGGCGTTTACGGTGCTGGGCGCGTTCTTTGTGCAAAACACCCTGGCAGATGCCACGAGCGCCAACCTTTCGCAAGAAACTGAGCTCATTGCCGCCGCGCTTGACGAGCAGCAGGAGCCCATTGCATTCTTGCGCAGCCTCGATCGCGAGGATCTTCGTATCACGCTGATTAACAAAGACGGGTCAGTTGCCTACGACAACGAGGCATCGCCTTCAATGCTGCCCAATCACGGCGATCGCCCCGAGGTCGCCGAGGCCTTCGAGAGCGGCTCGGGCTCCGCGGAGCGCGCAAGTTCTACGCTCGATGAGATCATGTTGTATCGCGCCGTGCGTCTTGATAACGGTCAGGTTGTTCGTCTGGCGCAAGCTCAACCCGGCGTTGCGGCGATTTTGCTGTCGATGGTGGCGCCGATGTTGCTTATCGCGGCAGCCGGCGCGGTGCTCTCGTTTTTCCTGGCGCGTCGCGAATCCCGTGCCATTATTGCGCCGTTGCAAGAGGTGGATCTGGACCATCCACGCCGCAGCTACGAGCATGCCTATGCCGAGATGGTTCCCATGCTCGAGCGCATTGAGTCGCAGCGCCAGGAGCTTAAACGCCAGATGGCAGTGCTGGCGGACAACGACCGCATGCGTCGCGAGTTCACGGCAAATATCACCCACGAGCTCAAGACCCCGCTCACCGCGATCTCGGGCTATGCCGAGCTCATCGCAAATGGTATGGTCGAGGGCGAGGACGATCTGCGCACCTTTGGCGGTCGTATCTATCGCGAGGCGGGCCGTCTGGCGGCACTCGTCAACGACATCCTCACGCTTTCCAACTTGGATGAGGCCGAGCGCGCAACCGAAGGCGAGGCGGTGCCTATTGGCTCCACGGAGCCCATTGAGCTTTCGCGTGCTATCTATGCGGTTGAGCAGCGTCTTGAACAGGTCGCCCGTCAGGCAAATGTGACGATAGGCCATGAGTCACAGCCCGTGGTCATCGAAGGCGTATCGCGTCTGATTGACGAGCTCATCTATAACCTGGCGAGCAACGCCATCCGCTATAACCGACCCGGTGGTACGGTGACACTTACGTGCGGGACCAACGATGAAGGCCAGCCGTTTCTTGCGGTTGCCGACACGGGTATTGGCATTGCGCCCGAGGAGCAGGGCAAGGTGTTCGAGCGTTTCTACCGCGTGGACAAGAGTCGATCAAAGGCACGCGGTGGAACGGGTCTGGGCCTGGCGATCGTTAAACATGCCGCCTTGTACCATCACGCCGATATCGACCTGGAGAGCGAACCGG
>CALFDL010000067.1 GCA_937950415.1 uncultured Collinsella sp.
TGGACCTGCGTCGCCCCATCTACGAAAAGACGGCAGCCTACGGTCACTTCGGCCGCGAAGACGCCGACTTCACCTGGGAAAAAGTCGACCGAGTCAAAGAACTCAAAGCAGCCTGCGGACTGTAAGCTAACGAAAAAAGCCACAGCCAAATACCAACGCACCAAAAAGAAGTACCGGCCCCAACCGGTACTTCTTTTTTATAAAACCGGTGGTGTAGATGAGCCGACCTGGGACATGAAATAGGTCACCAGCTAATGAATTTTGCAGCACGCGCGCCTCTACCATGTATCCTAAGTTCCGAGGGCTTTGGTATTTGGTCGATCGCGAGTTCCGCACGAGCCGGAGAGCACTTAATGTGCTCTCCGTGCGAGTCAGGACTGTCCGAGCAGGCGACCTTATATATTTGCCCTCCCCGGGGCTCCTCGCCAGTCCCCCTCAGCTAGTTCTTGAGCGAGTTCAGCGGTGCCGGGAAGCGTCCGCCGCGGTGGGCAAGCACGGTGCCGGCGTTGGGGTTCACCGGCATGATGGGTGCACGGCCAAACAGGCCGCCGTACTCGACGCAGTCACCCACGCCCTTGCCAATGGCGGGAATCACGCGGACGGCCGTGGTCTTGTTGTTGATGACGCCGATAGCCATCTCGTCGGCGATGATGCCGGCGATGGTCTCGACCGGGGTGTCACCGGGGATGGCGATCATGTCCAGGCCGACGGAGCATACGCAGGTCATGGCCTCGAGCTTCTCGAGCGAAAGCGCGCCGGCCTCGACCGCGGCGATCATGCCGGCATCCTCGGACACGGGGATAAAGGCGCCGGAGAGACCGCCCACGCTGGAGCTGGCCATGACGCCGCCCTTCTTGACGGCATCGTTGAGCATGGCGAGTGCGCAGGTCGTGCCGGGGCCTCCGCAGGTGCCCACGCCGATAATCTCGAGGATGCGCGCGACGGAGTCGCCGATGGCAGGCGTGGGAGCCAGCGACAGGTCGACAATGCCCTTCTCGACACCCAGGCGATGGGCGGCCTCGCGGCTCATGAGCTCGCCGGCGCGGGTGATCTTAAAGGCGGTCTGCTTGATTTTCTCGGCAACCTCCATCATCGATGCGGAGTCGGGGAGCGTCTCCAGGGCTGCGGCCATAACGCCGGGGCCCGAGACGCCTACGTTGATGACGGCGTCGGCCTCGCCACCGCCGTGGACGGCGCCCGCCATAAACGGGGAGTCCTCGACCATGTTGGCAAAGCAGACAAACTTGGAGGCGCCAACGGAATCCTGGTCGGCCGTGAGCTTGGCGGCATCGATGATGGTCTGGGCGGCCATGAGCACGGCATCCATGTTGATACCGGCGCGCAGGCTGGCGACGTTGACGCTGGAGCAGACGCGGCTCGTGGTGGCGAGCGCCTGCGGGATGGACTGGATGACGCGGCGGTCGGCGTCGCCGATGCCCTTCTGGACGAGCGCGGAAAAGCCGCCCAGGTAGTCGATGCCGAGCGTCTCAGCCGCGCGGTCGAGGGCATGCGCGATGGGGGTGAGGTCCTCATCCTTGCAGCACGCGGCGATCTGCGCCACCGGGGTGACGGAAACGCGCTTGTTGACGATGGGGATACCGTACTCGCGCTCGAGGTTCTCGGCGGTCTCGACCAGGTGCTCAGCCGTGTGCGTCACGTGGTCGTAGATCTTCGTGCACATGCGGTCGAGGTTCTCGTCACCGCAACCCATGAGCGAAACACCCATGGTGATGGTCCTGATGTCGAGGTTCTGCTCCTCAACCATGCCGCGGGTTTCCGCGATTTCTGCGGGTGTGATCGCCATCCTTGCGCTCCTATCTGCCAAAACGAGCATAGTCTTATCTATTCTAACGTGCCGCACGTGCCAAGTGGCGCGCGCGGCACGTTTTGGTGCTCGGTTGTTTCCGTTGTGTTACTGCCCAAAGACCTCTTCGGCGATACGAGCGCTTTCGGCGGCGTCCTTGGCGTAGTAGTCCGCGCCGATCTGCTTGGCATATTCGGGGGTGAGCACGGCGCCGCCTACGATGATCTTGACGCCCGGAACCTCGGCATGGAGCAACTTGATGGTCTCTTCCATGGCGACGACCGTGGTGGTCATAAGCGCTGAGAGGCCGACGAGCTTAATGTCACGCTCCTTGACGGTCTTGAGCACCTCCTGCGGATCGACGTCGCGACCCAGATCAAAGACGGTATAGCCGTAGTTATCGAGTAGCATCTTGACGATGTTCTTACCGATGTCGTGGATGTCGCCCTTGACGGTGGCCACGCAGATCTTGCCCTTGTCGGCAATCTCGTCGGCGGGCATCAGGCGCTTGATGGTGTCGAAGCCCACGCGTGCGGCTTCGGCCGAGGCCATAAGCTGCGGCAAGAAGAACTTGCCTTGGTCAAAGAGGATGCCCACCTCGTCGAGGGCGGGGATAAAGTGATTGTTGATGAGGTCCATGGCGTCGTGATCTGCCAGCAGACGCTCGGTCTCGGCCGCGATCTCGCCTTTGCGGCCCGAGACGACCATGTGGCGGATGGGGTCGTCGTTGCCGTCGGTGCCGGCAGCGGGCACGGTGTCGGTCGATGCGGCCTGAGCTGCTGCCGGGTTGGCGGCGATCTTATACGGATCGGTCCAGCCGGCATAGCGCTCGATGTATCCGGTCGAGCCCTCGTCCTCAACGCTCAGGACGCGATAGCTGTAGACGGTGTCCATAAAGCGCTTGGAGCCCGGGTTCATGATGGGGGCGTCCAGACCCGCGCCAAAAGCGGCGGCCAAAAAGACCGAGCCCAGCAGCGGGCGGGCAGGCAGGCCAAAGCTGATGTTCGACACGCCGAGCGCGCACTTGACGCCTAGGCGCTCCTTGCACAGGGACATGGCGCGCAGGATCTGCTCGGCCTGGCGCTGGTTGGTCGAGGCGGTCATGACCAGGCAGTCGATGAGGATGCGGTCCGGTCCGATGCCGTAACGGGCAGCCTCGGCCACGATGCGCTCGGCGATGGCGAAGCGAGCCTCGGCGGTATCGGGAATGCCGCCTTCGTCGAGCGTGAGGCCGACGACGTTGGTGCCGTAATGGGCGACCAGCGGAAAGATCTCATCCATGATCTGCTGCTTGCCATTGACCGAGTTGATGATGGGCTTGCCGGCGTAGCGGCGCACGGCGGCCTCGACGGCTGCGGGGTCGGTGGAGTCGATCTGCAACGGCAGCAGCGTGGAGCCTTGGAGCTGCTCGGTCGCCTGTTGGATGATCTTGACCTCGTCGATCTCGGGCAGGCCCACGTTGACGTCCAGGATGTCGGCGCCCTGTTCTTGCTGGCTGATGCCCTGGCTCACGACGTAGTCCAGGTCGCCGTCGCGCAGGGCCTGCTGCAGGCGCTTTTTGCCGGTGGGGTTGATGCGCTCGCCGATGACGGCGATCTTGTGGCCGTCGCAGGGAAGGTCTACGACCGTCTGGGCACTCGTGACCGACATGCTGGGCTTGCGGTGGCGCGGGCTGGGCGTGTGGTTGTCGATAAGCGTGCGCAAGGCCGCCATGTGCGCCGGCGTGGTGCCGCAGCAGCCGCCCACGACGCTCACGCCGTCGGCGATCATGCCGGCGACGGCTTCGGCGTATTCGGGGGCCTGGATATCAAAGACGGTATTGCCGTCATCGTCCACGCGCGGCAGTCCCGCATTGGCCTGCACCATAACGGGCTTGTCCGTAACGGTGAGCATGCGTGCGGCGAGCCCTCTGAGCTCGGCCGGTCCCTGGCTGCAGTTGATGCCCAGGACATCGGCGCCGATGGCGTCGAGCGTGATGGCGGCAACCTCGGGACTTGTGCCCAGGAAGGTGCGACCGTCTTCCTCAAAGGTCATGGTGGCAAAGACGGGCAGGTTGGAGTTCTCGCGGCAGGCGAGGACGGGCGGCTTGATCTCGGCAAGGTCCGGCATGGTCTCGATAATAAA
>CALFDL010000068.1 GCA_937950415.1 uncultured Collinsella sp.
GGACGCCGCCCTCTCAAGGCGGAGATCACCAGTTCGAATCTGGTACGGGCTACCACGCATCTGATACCCGGACTTCCTATGGAAGGCTGGGTTTTTTTATTTTCAAACAACCGTCTGCAATTCCCGTTTGAACCAGAGCTTTCCGTTCTGCCTATGGCCCTTACGGGTACAATATCCAAGATATTTTGACTGTTAGAAGGAGTCTCATGACGGAGTCCTCTCAGCATACGTCTAAGCCCCAGGTCGAGGTTGAGGCCTCGGGCGGAGATGACAATAAGAGCGCACGCCGCGGCGCCATCTTTATCGGCGTCGTGCTGGTAGGTTATATCGTCTATCTGGTGGTAACCGGGCAGATGGGGCAGTTCTGGGCCGCTATGTCGAGCGTCCAGGCGTCATTGCTCGTTGTCGCGTGTCTTTGCATGTTCATGTACCTGTTCTTTGGCATTGTGGCCTATGCGATCGCCGTCTGGCTCGATCCCAATTCGCCCGTCGGCATCCGCGACCTGATCTCGGTCGAGGCGAGTGGCATCTTCTTTGGTAACCTGACGCCCATGATGATGGGCTCCACCCCGGCTCAAATCTATCGCCTGACCAAGGCCGGCCAAAACGTGGGCGAGGCCGGCGCCACGCAATTCACGCGTTTTATCGTGTACCAGTTTGGCCTCGTTGCCTGGGGCGCTATCCTACTGCTTGCTCGCATGCCGTTTTTTGCCGAGCGCTATGGCGACATGACGCTGCTGTGTGTCTTTAGCTTTGGTGGGCACTGCTGCATCTTGCTTGGCATCTTCGCCGTCGCGCTCATGCCTAAGACCGTCACGCGCGTCGCCCATTGCATCATCAATTGGCTTGAGCGCATTGGTGTCTCGGCCACTAAGATCGAGGGATGGCGCACGTTTGTCGATGGCGAGATCTACTCCTTCTCCGAGAAGTTCAAGCTTTCAGCCGGACATTTTTCTTCCATGCTGCTCACGGTGGTCATCACCATGCTGCAGCTCGCGTTTTTCTATCTGGTTCCGTATTTCCTGATGCTTGCCTTTGGCCACCACGAGGTCGACTTTTTCTCGGTCATGGCCGCGAGCGCCTTTGTCCAGCTGCTGAGCTCTGCGGTTCCCTTGCCCGGCGGAACTGGTGGCGCTGAGGGCGGCTTTGCATTGTTCTTGGGTCATTTCTTTGGGTCGGCTTCGACCGCTGGCTATCTGCTGTGGCGCCTCATTACGTTTATTGCGCCGACCATTTTGGCTGCGCCCCTGCTGGGACTTAAGAGCGCGCACAACGAGAGCATCCATGCGCGTTGGGATCGTGTGATGCGCAAGCTCGGCCGCACGCCTCAGACGCCCTCTGCGCCCACTAAGCCGCACCCCACGAATGCTGTTACCGTTGATCCCAAGAAGCGCGCTCAGAAAGCTTCTGGGACCGCTAAGCCGGCTCATAAAGCCTATGTGCGCCAGACAGGCGATGGTATTCGCGTATCTCCGTCGGCACTCAATAAGAAGAAGCATCCCAAGTCGCAGTAGGGCAGTCGTGCGTTCTTCATGATGCGGGGCATATTTGAGCTGTATGGGGGATAATCCTCTTACGTAGATTATCTCTCATCTGTTGATGAATGCCCGCATATCGAAGGGACACGTCCATGGACACCAGCAAACCGCGTCTTGATCGCCGCATCGTTCGCAGCCGCAATGCCATCCTTTCCGCTTTCGAGCGCCTGCTCATGGAAAAGCCGCTGGCAGACATTACGGTGAGTGCCATCGCGCGCGAGGCCAATGTCGACCGTAAAACCTTCTACGTGCACTTTGGTACGGTTGATGGCTTGCTTGATGCCATTGCCGTCGATGTGGTGGAGATGATTGTCGACTCGGTCGAGAAAACGCTTGCCTCCATGGACGGCGACACCAACGAGCGCGCCCTGGGCGCGGCGGCGACCTTCTTTAAAACCGTTAACGAGGCACTGTGCAACAACCTGGTGCTCAATCGTCAGCTGATCGAGAACATTCCGCTCGATGATTTTATGGCTCGTCTTCGTGCGCCGCTCGAACACGAGATTGCCGAGCGCGATCTGCTGCCCCAAGGTCTCAAGGACGAGATGTTCGACTACTATCTGGCGTTTCTACTGTCCGGTATTATCGGTATCTATCGCACGTGGGCCCTGTCTGATGGTTCGGTTCCTATCGAGCGCGTCTCGGAGGTTGCTAATAATCTGACGTTGAGCGGCCTTTCGAGTTTGGAATCCAAGCTCGGATAAATCTTTACTGGTAGCGTAGGCACTCCACCGGGTCGAGCTTTGCCGCGCGGCGGGCAGGGTAGAAGCCAAAGGTTACGCCGATGCCGACGGAGACGGCGAAGGCCAGCAGCACCGTGGCGATTGAAAAGCTCGGTGTGATTTGTCCACTGGCACCGAGCTCGCTGAGAACCCCTGATCCTGCGGCAAACATCGCAAGGCCCCAGGCCAGCAGATAGCCAATCAGGACACCCAGTAGGCCGCCGGTGACGCACAGCGCCGAGGACTCGGCCAAAAACTGCGCGGTGATATCGCGACGACTGGCGCCCAGGGCACGGCGAATACCGATCTCGCGGATTCGCTCGGTCACGTTGGTGAGCATCATATTCATAATGCCGATACCGCCGACAAGCAGCGAGATGCTGGCGACAGCACCCATGATGAGTGAGAACGCGCCCATAAAGGAGTTGAGCGCATCGATGGCGCTTTTCATGGAGGTCGCCGATACGCTGTCGTACTCATCATCCTCCGAGATGCCCTTCATCGCGCGCACCTTAGACTCGATGGTTTTGCAGAGCTCGTCCATGTCCGTGCCCTCGGCAGCAAGTGCCGTCACGCTGGGGAATGAAGGATTCTCGTCGCCAAACAGGCCGGAGATGGTTTCGCGTGGCATATACAGCGTGAGCGAGCCCATGGAGTCGCTGCCGCCATCAATCACGCCTACAATCTGAACCTCGCCGTTGGACACCTTGATGGTTTTCCCCAGCGCATCCTGCTCGTTGCCGTAAAGCTGATCGGCGCCGCCGCGGCTGATGAGCGCCACGCGCGAGCCTGATTGAGACTCGGCCTGGGAATAGACACGTCCCGCAACGAGCTTGCTGGCACCCACGGCGTCGAGCATGTTGCTGTCGACACCCTGTGCCATGACGGTATAGCTTTTATCGCCAGACTTGTACTCGGTATACGCGCTATCGACAATGCCGATCTGCTCTATCTGCGGCACCAGTTTTTGAAGCTTCTGGACGTCCGAATCGGTGAGTTCTTGGGACGAATAGATCTGAACCATGCGTGCCGCATTGAGGCCCAGGCTATTGACCAAGCTGTTTTGGATGCCGCCGATGAGCGAGGTCATGGCGATAACCGATGCGATGCCGATGACGATGCCCAGGATGGTGAGCAGGCTGCGTCCTTTGTTGGCCTCGAGCGAGTGAAGTGCTTCTTGGATGAGGTCGCGCGTGCTCACACTATCACTCCTTTCTGCGGGATGGTCGGGTCGGAGATCGTGGGTAGGCTATCTACGGCACTGCGGAGGGTCTTCGGTGCTTGTGGAATATACGCGCCGTCGTGGATGCGGCCGTCGCGTATGGTCACGGCACGGTCGGCCTCGGCGGCAATGCCGGGGTCGTGCGTGATGAGCACGATGGTTTTGCCGCGTTCCTGGAGCTTGTGGAAGGTTTCCATGACGAGCGCTCCGGTGGCGGAGTCCAGGTTTCCCGTCGGCTCGTCAGCCAAAATGATGGGCGGATCGTTGACGAGGGCGCGCGCGATGGCGACACGCTGCATCTGGCCGCCCGAGAGCTCTGATATACGGTGGTCCCAATGGTCAACGGGCAGCGTGACGGCCTGCAGCGCGTGCACGGCGCGCATCTCGCGCTGGCTGCGGGGTACGTTGGTGTAGGCCAGCGGCAGCATGACGTTTTCTATGACCGACAGGCGCGGCAGCAGGTTGAAGCTCTGAAAGACAAAGCCGATGCTCAGGGCGCGGACTTCGGTGAGCTCGTCATCATCGAGCTCGGCCACGTTGAGGCCCTGCAGGTAATAATCGCCTGCTGTCGGCTTGTCCAGACAGCCCAGGATGTTCATGAGCGTCGACTTGCCCGAGCCCGAGGGGCCGGTAATGGCGACGAACTCGCCGGGATCTACCGCCAGGCTCACGTTGTGCAGGATATGGGCGCAGCCGGCCTCGCTCTCAAAGATGCGGTGCACGTTGCGAATGTCGATGACGGGACGCATTACATACCCTCATCGGCAGACATGCTGCCCGAATCAGTGCTGTAGCCGCCGTCAGCCGTTGCGTCCGCTCCGGTGTCCATGACGAGGGTGTCGCCATCGCGCAGCTTGGTAACCGGCACGTTGGGGTTAATCTCGTTGCCCTGGTCGTCGCGCTTGACCTGTGTCTTGCCGACTACGGCTTCGTTGTCGTTTTGCGTCACGACGGTCACCTTCACGCGATGGGTCTGCTTGCCCTCGTCGTCGGTTGCCACGTTGACGTAATAGTGTTCGCCGTCTTCGGTCATGAGCGCCATCGTCGGCACCATCACCACGTCGTCGAGCTGCTCGGTCACCACCGAGACCTCGGCCGTCATGCCCGGCTTAAGGCGCGCATCGGGCGCCTCGATGAGGATGTCGACGTTAAAGGTTACGCTGCCGCTGCCACCGTAGGTGGAGTCGGAGTTTGCCACCGAGGCGATGGCCGTGACCGTTCCCTGGCTCACGATATCGGGAAACGCGGGATATGTGACGTTGGCGCTCTGCCCAACGGCGATCTTGGCGATGTCTTTTTCGCCTACCTGCACGGTCACCTTCATTTTGGACAGGTCGGCGATCTGCATGCACTGCTTGCCGCCGCTCGTATCGCTTTCACCCATGATCATGCCGCCTGTTACCGTGGCGCCCACCTTGGCGTTGAGCTCCACGATGCTGCCCGAGCTCGGGGCCGTTACCGTACGGCTGGCGGCCTTGGCGTTCGCCTGATCGAGGTTTGCCTGGGCCGATGCGAGACTGCGCTGAGCGGCCGATACGGCGTTCGTGTCCGCTGATGCGGCGGAGATGCCAGCCGCTGCGGGAGCTCCATCGATGTCCGTCGTTGGGGTGGCCTGCGCGGCAGCTGCGGCTTTCTGCGCGTTGGCGAGGTCTTCCTGAGCGGCTGCAACTGCACGCTGCGCCTCGGCAACGTTGCGATCGAGCTCGTCGTTTTTAATGGTCATGAGCACGTCGCCCTCGTTGACGGATTGGCCTGCCTGCACGTTGATCGAATCGACCGTGCCGTCGACAGAAGGGGAGACCACTGAGGACGAAATGGGTTTGAGCTGGCCTTTCGCCTCGACCGTTGTGGTAAACGTGCCCTCGGTCACCATGTCGGTCACAGGCGCGCTGGCGCCCTGTGGCTTCGCATTGATAACCAGAGTTGCGACAATGGCAATGAGCACAATGACGCCAACGACGCCGGCGGCAATACCGCGTCGAATCAGCTTTTTGCGTCGACGTTCGGCACGTTTTGCCTTGAGCTTGGCATATGCCTCTTCATCGGAAATCTCGGCCGCATCGTTCGCGCGTCCGTTCTGCTTGTCGGCATGTACGTTTGTAATCAGAGGAATCGTTTCGGTGACACCTTCGGGCGTGTGCTCGGTATCATCCGGGCCCGGGGCGATCGTGGGGACATTCGGCATAGCGTCTCCTTTATAGAAAGAACCTCGATAAGTATATGCGCCCACCGGCTGGGGCGGGCGCATAGGACGGTTTCTTTCGGAACTGTTAGATTGGTCGTAGCGGTTCCACGTTGTATGAATGTGCGCGTTGCACTACGAGTGCACGACCACGCACAGGCCGACTTTGATGCAGTCGTGAAGTGCCTTGGCGTCGGCTAGGCGCAGGTTGATGCAACCGTGGCTGCCGCACCACTTGTAGGAGTTGGGGTCGTCAAAGCTCTTGTCGTTTTGCCACGTTGCATCGTGGAAGCCGACCATGTTTCCCTCAAACGGCATCCAATAGCTTACCGGGCTCTCGTATTTGGGCTTGCCGGTCTCGGGGTCCTTGGCACCGATGAGTTTGCTGGCGCCGTCGTTGCTGTTGATCTGCCAGACGCCCTCGGGTGTGGCGTCCTCGCCCGGCTTTCCCGAGATAAAGTTGGCCTCCCACACGATATTGCCGCTCTCGTCGTAGTAGCGCGCGTGCTGCTCGGACAGATCGACATCGACGTATGCCTTCCAGTCGGGCTCTCCCTTTGCGGTAAAGGTGTCGGCCTTCTGGGAGTACTTGATCTCGATTTCGCCGGTCTGCTTGTTGTTAATGGCGTCCTCGACCTGCTTGGCGAGCGAGCTGCTGTCGATGGACCAACCAAAGTCGCCGCCTTCGACGGCGCACTGCTTGCCATCGGCGCGCGTCCACCAGCGAGTGGAGCCAACGGTATTAAAGCCATTGGCGAGCTCGGCTGCCCAGCTGCTGATCTGCGACGTATCGAGCGTGGGGTTGGCCGGATCGGCAAAGCTGATCCACTGCAACACGGAGCTGTCATCAACCTTGCCGGCATCCTCGCCGTTGAGCTTGAGGGCCACGTTGACGCCCAAGAAGTTGTTGGCGGCATCGCATGCGGCCTGAATCTGATCATCGGTCAGCGTTCCATTGAGCGGCTCATAGGCATCGTTGCCGAGCTTGGAAAGATCTACGGTCTCGGCCAGCGAGGCAAGCTCGAGCTCGGCATACTTAATGATATGCTCGCGGTTGAGTTTTTCGTTGGAGCGCGCCTTCTCGACGGTAAACTTGCCGGCCTGCTCGTCATAGGAGCTATTGGCCTCGAACGCGCCCGAACGCCCCTCGTTAAACTCGTCGATGGCGGCGCCCAGATCCTTCTCAAACTTCTTTTGGTCAAAGGTATCGGAGAGCATGGACAGGTCGACGTCTTGATCAAGATCGACTTCGTTGGAGCTAGCGGTTGTTTTGGTCTTGCCGCTTAAGGATTCTACAAGGCGGACCGGCCATACAAAGGCTTCGTTGTGGCTGATGATCTCTTTTGCGGCAGCTTCACCGTCGACGATGGGTTCATCGGACTCGGGCTGATAGGACCAGCTAAAGTCATCGCCTGTCACGGTGAGCTTATAGTGCTTCCAAGCCGAGTTGACCTTGGTGGCGGCAGACGAAGCGTTGGAGAACGAGACATCGACGCCGGCGATAGTGGTGTTGGGGTAGGCTACCTGCGAAAATGCTACGACGCCTACGATATAGACAATGACGATTAGACTCAGGACGACAAAGAGCGTCGTCTTTTTGCCCGACTTATTGTTGCCGGCGGGTTTGCGCGCGGGGCCACGATCGCCTCGAGCGTGCGTGGGGGGCTGCTTGGGCGCATTGCCATTTGCCTGGCGCTGCTGATGCTGCTTGTTCGGACGTTGGAAAACGTTTGTCGCACCACGCTGCTGACCGTGGCTCGGCGCGATAGGACGCGGTGACTGAACGCCGCCGGTGTGCCTGCTCGGCTGCTGCGGATCGGGAATCAGTTGAGTTCGATCGTTTTGCGACATCGTATGCATATCCTTCGAATTTCGCCTTATGGCTCATCGTGTTTTTACTGGGCTTGCATTATAGCGATTGCCCTGCTGTTTGTGGTACGGAAACGGTGGCATTCAAAAGAGGTGGGACAAATGTCCCACCTTTGAGTCGTTCTTAGCCGTTATCCGCACACACCGCATTTTGCACAGGCCGAAAGTGCGGCCGGAGCCTGCGCGATGCCGCCCTTTGCCGTCTCGCGCAGCGTGGCCGGCAACGCGTGACCCACCGAGAGCATGACATGTGCCATCTGGTCAAACGGAACCAGGCTCTTAATTCCTGCGAGGGCGAGTTGTGCCGAACTAAAGGCCGCTGCCACGCCGATGGCGTTGCGGTTTTGGCAGGGCACCTCCACGAGGCCACCGACGGGGTCACAAACGAGGCCCAGCAGGTTACTCAGCGCGATGGAACTGGCGTCGAGCGCCTGCTCGGGCGTGCCGCCGAGCATCTGCACCAGCGCGGCGGCCGCCATGGCGGCGGCGCTTCCCACCTCGGCCTGACAGCCGCCCTCAGCGCCGGCGACGCAGGCGCTTGTGGTGAAGTTGAGGCCGATGGCGGCTGCGCAGTAGAGCGCGTCCATGACCTGCTCGTCGTCGAGCTGAAGGTGATCGGCCAGCGCCAGCACGCAGCAGGCTGCCAGCGCGATCATCCATAATTTTTTCATAGTGGCACTTCCTTTCTTGGGAATCACATTCCTTAGACGCTACTCTCCCCCAAAAAGTTCCCACAAAACACACAAATCACACTAACTCTGAGAAAGCGTGGGGCTTCTCCCCCCCCGCCAGCACCCGGCAGGCACCGGCTGCCAGCGCCTCCATCTCAAACTCGCCGGCCATGACCTCCACCGGCGCAATGAAGGACAGCTTCTTCGTCAGATAGTCCGCCACATGCTTCGAGTGGGCGATGCCGCCGGTGAGGAT
>CALFDL010000069.1 GCA_937950415.1 uncultured Collinsella sp.
CGGACGAGCAGGAGCGTAAGGAACTCAGCGTGAGCCAGGCGGTGGAGATCGCCGCTGGCGCGCTCGATGCGATTCCGCAGCTGAGCGTCCTGGGTGAGGTCACGGGCTTTCGTGGCCCCAATGCCCGAAGCGGCCACTGCTACTTCCAGATCAAGGACGACTCGGCCGCCGTCGATTGCATCATCTGGAAGGGCGCCTATCTCAAGCGCACCTTCGACTTGCGCGACGGTATGCAGGTGAGCTTTAAGGGCAGCTTCAATCTTTATAAGCCCACGGGCCGTATGAGCTTTGTTGCCCGCTCGTTCTCGCTGGCGGGGGAGGGCCTGCTGCGTCAGCAGGTGGCACAGCTGGCCGAAAAGCTGCGTCGCGAGGGTTTGATGGACGAGGCGCGTAAACGCCGCATTCCGGTGTTCTGCTCGCGCGTGGCGGTCGTCACCTCGCTTTCCGGCGCTGTGATCGACGACGTCAAGCGCACGCTGCGCCGTCGCAACCCGCTTGTCGAGCTCGTCTGCGTGGGCGCCAAGGTACAAGGCGAGGGAGCGCCGGCGGAGCTCATCGAGGGCTTGCGCCGCGCTGCGTCCATCACGCCGGCACCCGACTGCATCTTGCTGGTGCGTGGCGGTGGTTCCTTCGAGGACCTCATGACCTTTAACGACGAGGACCTTGCCCGCGCGGTGGCGACATGCCCCGTGCCCGTGGTGACGGGTATCGGCCACGAGCCCGATACCTCGATCTGCGACATGGTGAGTGACCGCCGTGCCTCCACGCCCACGGCGGCTGCCGAATCGGTAGCACCTGCCATGACGGAGCTGGCGGACGTGCTCGAGACGCGTCATCAGCGCCTGGGCGCCGCGATGGCATCGATGATCGGGTCGGCTCAGGTCGATCTGGAGATGCTTGATCAGCGCGGTCGTCGTGCCTGGGATACCTATACGGCACGCCTGGGTGACGCGCTCGATGCCGCCGCATACCGTCCGTGTCTCAACGACCCGACGTTTATGGTCGAGCGCCGCGAGTCGGAGCTCGCTTTGACGGCCGATCGCCTGTCGGGCGCCATTGCACGTTCGGTCGGGGCGTTCCGTTCGAGCTTCGATCGTCTGCCCGAGCGCTTGGTCGCAAGCACCTCGGGACTCGACGGCAAACGCCATGCGCTCACGCTCGCGAGCTCTCGTCTGGAACATCAGGGGCGCACGATGCTGAGCAAGCCCGCGTCCGATCTGGGCCGTGCGGCGGCTTCGCTCGACGCCCTGTCGCCGCTCAAGGTGCTGGGCCGCGGCTACTCCATCGCGTACAGCGACGACGGTGTAGCTACGAGTGCCAAGACCTTTAAGCCTGGTGACGCAATTCGTGTGCGTATGGCAGACGGCAACGTGGCGGCAACCGTCGACACGGTCGAATAGGCCTCGTTTAATTGTGATAGACCTTTAGGAAAGGAAACAGATATGGCAGAGAAGACCCCGGTCGAGCAGCTTACGTACAAGCAGGCTTCGCAGGAGTTGGAGCTCATCATCCGCAGCTTGGAGTCGGGCGATATGGAGCTCGAGGAGTCGCTCGAGAGCTACACCCGCGGCGTCGAGCTTCTCAAGAGCCTGCGTACCCGCCTGGCTGATGCCGAACAGAAGGTCTCGGTGCTCCTGAAGGACGTCGACGGCAACGCCGTGCTCGCCGACGGCGAAGCCGCCAACACCGACGACAACCTCTCGTTCTAAGCATCTCGACCAAATATAATTACCTTGGTCTGTAAGAAAGGAACCAACCATGTGCGATTGCATCTTCTGCAAAATTGCCAACCACGAGATCCCCTCGACCGTTGTCTATGAGGACGACCAGGTCATCGCCTTCGACGACCTCAACCCACAGGCGCCGGTCCACACGCTCGTGATCCCCAAGAAGCACTACAGCGACATCGCCGACAACGTACCTGCCGAGACCATGGGCGCCATGGCTCACGCCATCCAAGAGGTCGCCAAGGCCAAGGGTCTGGAGGACGGTTTCCGCGTCATCTCCAACAAGGGTGTCAACGCCGGCCAGACCGTCATGCACTTCCACATGCACGTCCTCGGCGGCAAAAATCTGGGCGAGAACCTCATCTGAGGACGCGTAGCCCGTCGACTTGGCTGTCTTTGGAGTAATCTATGCAGCTTTCTCAACTCGAATACCTTCAAGCGGTAGCGAACTACGGCGGCGTGCGCAAAGCAGCTCGCGCCGTTCATGTGAGTCCGCAGGCCGTTTCGTCGGCAATCAAAAAGTTGGAATCTGAGTATCAGATTGTTTTGCTCGACCGATCGGCGGGGGAGGCTGTTTTGTCTCCGGCGGGCAGAGAATTTGCGCGTCGTGCACGCGTGATCCTGGCACAAGTCGACGATCTCAAAAAGTACGCCCAATCGAGGGACGACGGCGTCTCGCCCGACGGCCACTTCCGTCTTTACGCCCCCTGCCTTCACGGGCGGGGGCGTCTTTTTTCCGAAAACTGGTACGACTCGTTTGAAAGCTCGCACCCTCAGATTCACCTTGACGTGTGGCATCAGCCAACGGCTACATGCTTTGAATCACTCGTGCTTGGCATTTCGGATGCGGCCATCTCATTTGAGGAACCAAGGGACGGTGTCCTTTCTTCGAAATACTTGGGTGAAAAGGAGCTCAAGGTCCTTTCATGCCCAGCTGGTCATCAATCTGTTGACGCTATGACCATTCGTGAGTTACTGGGCGGCAGGCTCGCTGTTCCCATTAATTTGTCACCCTGTCTCAATGCAATCAATCAATGTCCTGAAGCCCAGCTGGTTAATTTCCGCTTCCGCGATGTCGAATACGGAAACAGGGCGCAGGTTGAGTTTCTTCAAGCCGGGGGATTGATATTGAGTTTTTCTGGCTCTTCTCTCGCATCAGATGGATTGGAAGTGAGCGAGTGCTCCATTGAAGCCTCGCATGACGTAGCCTTGCCCATCTACTTTTGCTATCGACAAAATGCCTGGACCGATCGACACCAGACGGTTTTTCTGCACCTATTGCGTCATCTCGCTTCGTGAGGCCTTTTGGCCTCGTGTCGTCAAGTGATTATTGACGCCTTGTAACACATAGCTGACAGCTTTGCCCTCATGCTTTTCCAAGATTCCGATTTAGATTGCTGACTCTTGGAGGGTGGAGCATGAAAAACCGTACGGTTTTGCTTTATATGACGTTCGTTTTTCTGTCGAACTTCAGCACCATTTTGTATTTTCTGACGGTTTACCTTGAATTCGTCGGATTTTCGATGGTGGCGATTTCTAGCATGATGATTGCATACCAAGTGAGCAAGTTCATTCTTGAGGTTCCTACTGGTTATATTGCTGACAGGTTTGGACGAAAGGTGAGCGGCCTCGTTGGCATTGTGGGAATGCTTGGGTACTACGTCGCCCTGCTTCTCGTTCGATCTCCTCTGCTTTTAATCGGTGCGTTCGCTCTCAAGGGTTTTGCCGTTGCATGTGTGAGCGGATCCATAGAAGCGATTTACATTGACAGCGTCTCTCAGGACCAGCTTGTAAGACTTAATGTCGTTGAGCGATTCGTTTTCTATGCCTCTTATGCCCTCTCCGCTTGCGTGGGCGGTTTCATTTCGTCTGTCGGTGCATATCTCATTGGTCTTTCGGCAGATATCATCGCAATGGTGTTGACGTTGGTTGTCGTTGTCTGCACTCCTGAGATGCAAAGAGGGGACACTGCGGCGACACCTGAACGTGGAATGAGCCCGAAGATGATCGGTGCCGCCATTGCGGGTAATGGCATTCTTCGTTCAGCGTTCATCATGGACTGTTCTCAGGCATTTGCTTTTGTCGCCCTGGAAGACTTTTTCTCACTGTTGCTTGCGGGTCGCGGAATGAGTGCCGTCGCTTCGGGCGCGACCATTGCGGTCCAGCTCCTTGCCTCGGCCTCCATGGGACTTATTGTGCCCAGTGCGATTGCTCATGTCGACAAGGGCTGTTTTGCGCGTATTTGCGGCATCGTGCGCCTTTTCCTGACTGCTCTGTTTTTGATTCCCTTTACTCCGGCCTATTTGCTGCCCGTGTTCTATGTGCTGCAGACGGTTGCGTACTCGTTATTTGCTCCAATTAAATACTCAATTTTTCAAAATGCTGCCGATTCTTCGATGCGCTGTTCACTGATTTCGGTTCAAAGCCAGATGGTGGCGGTGGGCGCCATCCTTTTCTATCTGTTCAATGCTGTGTTGAGTAACGTTGCGGGCATTCGAGTCGTATTGCTTGTTGCGCTCGGGATTTCTTCCCTGGTGTATATCCCCGCGCTCTTTCGTTTTACAAGTCAAAGGCCGTGAGTATTTGGGCATCGATAACTTATATATCAACGCAATAAACCCGAGCGCGAGGGCGTTTGGGTTTATTATTAAAGCGTATGTAACCTGGCGGCGCCACACCGCCTGTTAGTAGGGAGACACATGAACGTTCTGGTCGTCAACGCAGGATCTTCGACCCTTAAGTATCAGGTCATCGATACCAAGTCCCACAAGGTGTCCGCAAAGGGCTCCTGCGAGCGCGTCTGCTTTACCGGCGGCACTTTCACCCATGCTGCCAACGGCTCCAAGAAAGTGACCGAGAACATCGAGTTCCCCGACCACAAGGTCGCCATCGAGGTTGTCCTGAAGGACCTCGAGGCCAACGGCGTCAAGATCGAGGGTATCGGCCATCGTATCGTTCAGGGCGGTTGGTACTTCGGCGATTCCTCCCTCGTCGACGAGGACGTCCTCGCCAAGATCCGCGAGGTCGCCCCGCTGGCGCCGCTGCACAACAACCCCGAGGCCAACGTTATCGAGTACTGCCTGGAGCAGTATCCCGATCTGCCCAACGTCACGGTCTACGACACCGCTTTCCACTTCAACATGCCCGAGGTCGCCAAGACCTACGCCCTGCCCAAGGACGTCTGCGACAAGCTGCACATCCGTAAGTACGGCGCCCACGGCACCAGCTACCGTTATATCTCCAAGAAGGTCGCTGAGATGACCAACGGCGAGGCCCGCAAGGTCGTCGTGTGCCATATCGGCTCCGGCGCTTCCCTGTGCGCCATCGAGGACGGCAAGTGCATGGATACCACCATGGGCCTCACCCCGCTCGACGGCGTCATGATGGGCACCCGCTGCGGCTCCATCGACCCGGCTACCGTGTGCTACCTGCAGCGCGAGGGCGGCTATACCTTCGACGAGGTCGACGAGATGATGAACAAGAAGTCCGGCCTTTTGGCTGTGACCGGCGGCAAGACCAACGACTGCCGCAACGTCGAGGAGCTCGCCGCTGCTGGTGACCCCGAGGCTCAGCTCGCCTTCGACATGTTTGTCTACAAGATTGCCGCCAAGGCTGCCGAGATGGCCACTTCTATGTGCGGTATGGACACCCTGGTCTTTACCGCCGGCATCGGCGAGCACGCTCCGGCTGTCCGCGCCGGCGTTGCCGACCGCCTGGCCTTTATGGGCGTCAAGATGGATCATGCCCGCAACGCCCTGCGTGGTGACGGCGCTTGGTGCCTGTCTGCCAAGGATTCCAAGGTCAAGATTTTCGTCATCCCCACGGACGAGGAGTTCATGATCGCTTCCGACGTCGAGCGCATCGTCAACGGCAAGTAATTGATACAAGGGGAGGGGACTGGATGGCCTTGTGCCGTTCAGCCCCCTTTTTACGCTCTTTGGGCGAAGAGTTTGATAGATATTTATCGAATTCTGATAACTTCTTATTAAGGATACGGCCGCCTTATGGGTTTGCCGACCGTACTGTAATCACGAAGGAGTCTCATGAACGTACTTGTTGTCAACGCCGGTAGCTCAAGCCTTAAATATCAGCTTTTGGATACCGATACCCGCGAGGTTTTCGCCAAGGGCAACTGCGAACGTATCGGTTCGGACATGGGCATCTTTGGCCACTCCGAGAACGGTGGCGCCAAGCAGACCGAGGAGGTCCCTTTCCCCGATCATCGCTCTGCTATCGCTCGCGTGCTCGAGGAGCTCGAGAAGACCGACTTTACGATCGATGGCATCGGCCACCGTATCGTTCAGGGTGGCTGGTACTTCGATGATTCCGCGGTCGTCGACGATGAGGTCATGGCTAAGATCCTTGAGGTGGCCCCGCTCGCTCCGCTGCACAATTACGGCGAGGCCGCGGCAATCGAATATTGCCGCGAGAAGTATCCTGAGCTGCCCAACGTGGCCGTCTTCGACACCTCGTTCCACATGACTATGCCCGAGGTCGCCTACACCTACGCCCTGCCCAAGGACGTGTGTGACAAGTATCACGTGCGCAAGTACGGCGCCCACGGCACAAGCCACCGCTATGAGTGGATGATGGCCAAGGAGATCCTGGGTTCGCGCTGCCACCGTCTGCTTTCGTGCCATCTGGGCAACGGCGCTTCGCTCGCCGCCATTGAGGACGGTGTATGCCGCGATACCACGATGGGCCTCACGCCGCTCGACGGCCTGATGATGGGCACCCGTTGTGGTTCCATTGACCCGGCTACCGTGTGCTACCTGCAGCGCGAGGGCGGCTACAGCTACCAGGAAGTCGATGACATGATGAACAAGCAGTCTGGTCTGCTTGCCATCTCGGGCATCTCCAACGACGCCCGTGACATCCGTACGCGCGCCTCCGAGGGCGACGAGCGCTGCCTGCTCGCCTTCGATATGTTCGCCTACAAGGCCATGCAGCAGGCCGGCTCCATGATCGCTTCCATGGCGGGCGTGGACACCATCACCTTTACCGCCGGCATCGGCGAGAACGACTGGTCGATTCGCAAGGCCTTCTGCGACTGCTTTGAGTGGCTGGGCGTGCGCATCGACAATAACAAGAACCGCGAGGCCGTGGGTAACGGCCCGCAGGTCATCAGTGCCGCCGGCTCTTCCGTCACGGTCATGGTCATCCCCACCGACGAGGAATACATGATCGCCCACGACGTCGAGCGCCTGACCGCGAATAACTAACGCACTCGTCAGCATTTGAACAAAAGGCCTCCAGAGCAACAGCTCCGGAGGCCTTTTTACTAGCAGGCGGAAATTCCAGTCCCAAAGTGATCATCGGCGGCAACGCCTGCGCTTTCAACAAAGGCACCCAGCCATCCAGGTCTTCAGCCCCAGCTCGTAGCCAAGCCGCCGTCCACCCCAGATCCCCCGAATGCCATGTGACGGTAGAAGGCCGTACGGGCTAACCCCTGAAAACATTCCGCACTGATATTTTCTGTATTGAAGACGTCGATGATGCGCCCGTATAC
>CALFDL010000070.1 GCA_937950415.1 uncultured Collinsella sp.
GCATCGGCAAGCTCGCGCCCCTTGCCCATGAGCTCGTAGGCCACGGGAGCCACGGCATCGTGCTCGTCAGTCTGCACGAAGACCCAAATGTCTCGATATGCGTCAAGGTCTACCGCACCGGCGGCCTCGTCGCGCTCGATCGAGATGGCGTTGACGGGGCAGGCGTCGACGCACCCGCCGCACAGGATACAGCCGTCGGTTACGCGGGCACAGCGATTGGGGCGCTCGCCCTCCACCACAATGCCGCCCGAGGCGCAGGCGCGAACGCAGCGACCACAGCCGATGCAGGCTTCGCTATCGATAATCAGCCCGCTCATCTATGCCATCCCCTCGATAATCTTGGCAAGCTTTGCCGCCTGCTCGGACGCCGTCCCCTCAACGGTCTCGCACGTTTGGTCACGGTCGGGCACAAACGAGCGCACGACCTGCGTCGGTGATCCGGCAAGGCCGCAACGCGAAGGATCGGCGTTTACGTCGGCAGCGCTGGCCACGCGCACGTCTGCATCCTCGGCCGCGCGAATACCGGCAATACTCGGCATGCGCAGCTGGCCAATCTCCTTGGCGGTCGTCATCGCACACGGCCTCTCCAGGTACACCGTCTCCTCGCCGGCATCGCAGCCGTGGACGAGCGCCAGCGAGCCACACGTCGTAAATCCCGCGCTCTGCACACAGCTCACGTCGGTCACGCAGGGGATCTCAAAGGCGCCGGCCAGCTCGGGGCCGATCTGGGCCGTATCGCCGTCCACTGCCATCTTGCCGCAGATGAGCAGGTCGAAGTCCTCATCGAGCGCCTCGATACCGCATTTGAGGGCATAGGTGGTGGCTAGGGTATCGGCGCCCGCAAAGGCTCGGTCGGTCAGCAGCAGCGCGTCGTCGGCACCGCGGGCGATGCAGTCGCGCAGCAGCGATTCGGTCGCGGGGATGCCCATCGACACCACCGTTACGCGCACGTCCATGCCAAAGCCGATAAAGTCGTCCTTCAGCGCCAGCGCGCATTCCAAAGCGCTCGCGTCAAAGGGATTAATGACCGCCTGCTTGCCATCGCGCACGATGGTATTGGTCTTGGGGTCCATCTTGACCTCGGTGCTGCCCGGCACGGCCTTGACGCACACCACCATATGGAAATCGCTCATCTTCACGCGCCCCCTTTCTGGACGAGCTCATCCAAGAGCTTCTCCGAAAACAGGTTACCGCGACCCAGCTGCCCG
>CALFDL010000071.1 GCA_937950415.1 uncultured Collinsella sp.
TCGCTCATATGACCCAATCCGCTGTCAAGAGCCACAATGGCCCCGCCGACCGCTTGCAATCGGTCGGCGGGGCCTGCCGTTGAACCCGTCCCGGTCCGCCCCCGGCATGTCGTCGACGCCTTCGGCTCAGTCTCATATCCGCGGATACCGCTCCGGCGGCCCGCAATCCTCTCCTTCGGCGGGGGTTCCCCAAGTCTGTCGACGCGAATGCGGCGACCGCCGCGCGCACAGCGAGAACGGGGGTATCCCCGAAGGCTGCCCGGCTCGCCGGGACGGGGGCTATGTCTATTCCGCGCCCTCCCGGCACATCGTGCCGAGGGCCCACAGCCACCTCACGAGCTCGGCCGCGGTGGCCGCGTTGGCCTTCGCCGCGGGCATGCCGCGGGCGAGCATCTCCTCGCGCCGCCGCAGGAGCCGCTCGGACCCCTTCCTCCCGTGCATCCTTATCTCGAGGGGCACGCCCGTGTCCCTCGGCATGAGCTTCGGCTGGTGCCGTGCCGCGGCGTAGCACCATGAACCCTCAACGGCCAGCTTCCTCACGAGCGCGTTGCCCGCACCGCTGATGCCTCCGAGACGCACGGAGTCGCCGCTCGACCTCTGGCTCGGCGCGAGGCCGAAGTAGGCCGTGACCTGCCTTCCGGAACGGAACCTCGTGAAGTCGCCGACCTCGGCCGAGAAGGCTGCGGCCAGCGCGAAGGCGCAGCCCTTGATCGACTGGAGGGCGGCCGCCTCCGCGGCGATCGGGCTGGCATCCGCGGCGGCCCTGTACTCGGAGAGCAGGTCCGCCCGGGCCTCCGCCGCGGCCTCGACCTCGTTCCTCAGGGCGGCGAGCGTCCGAACCCCGCCGTCGTCCTCCGGCCTGGCCTTGTCGAGCCACCTCAGGAAGTCGTAGGTCCAGTACTTCCTCGGGTTGCCGGCGGGCGTGGTGCCGCCGTAGACGAACCCTCGCTTTGCGAGGAAGGCGAGCAGCCGCTGCTTGGCGGTCGCCAGGCGCGCGGTCGCCCCGTCGTAGGCGCCGGCGAGGTCCCTGATGCCTTCGACCTCGGGGGAGGGGACCCATACGGGGGAGATGTCGTGGGCGAGTATCGCCTTGGCCATCCTGGCGGCGTCGTTCCTGTCGTTCTTGGAGGCCGAGTCGGCGGCCGACCTGGGGATCTTCGAGACCGCGGCGACGACGCACTCGACGCCGAGCCCGGCGAGCTCCCTTTGCGGGGCGAAGCCGAGGTAGCCGCTCTCGTAGGCCGCGAGCGACGGCCCGGGGAACCCATCCATCCACCCGGCGATCTCGCCCCAGGGGTTGCCGGGGAACCTCCTCGTCACGGCCTCGCCGGTGTCCGCGTCGAGGGCGCAGACGGTGGTCGACCTCAGGTGGACGTCCATCCCGAACGCGGTAGAATACTTTGGCATGGGAGCCTCCCAACCTCGTTGCGGCGCGGCTGCGCCTATGGCACTTCAACATCATTGTCACAGCCCCGACCCGCGGTCACGAGCGGGGGCTCCTATCTTTTTAGTGCCCTCGGATTGGGTCATAGTGTCTGTCGTTGCCAAAACATCGGCGTCATCTTGCTCCAAATGCGGCACTTGGGGACGTTCCTTTTCTGCCGGCAGTTCGGGACACTCCTTGTCAAGGCTCGAGCGGCTCATTGGGGGCATCTGGTTGATTAGTCATTGGGGACGTTCTTAAACGACTAGTCATTTAAGAACGTCCCCAATGAGTGCCTGGGAAATGAGCGTGGAAAATCTCCCGTTTTTGGGCCGCATGCAGGCTCAAAGTGGGAGATTATCCACGCTTGTTATTTGAGTGTCCAATAATCCTCGCTCGTTGTTACTTGAGCCCGGGGAGGCGGGTGTAGGGGAACGAGCGCTCTAAGAACTCGGAGCAGCGGGCGTAATCTTTGGCAAAGTAGCTGCTGTAGAGCGAATCGAGTACGTATTGCACGGCGATATGGCTGGCGAACTGCGTGATGCGGTGGGTCATGCTCTCGTGGTCGCTTACCGTGAGATAGGCGGCAAAGCCGGGGTGAATGCGGGCACAGTACGGCGTGCCGATGACGATGACCGGGACATGTCGACTGCTGAGGATTGGCAAGATTTCCCTGAGGTTGGGGGCAAGGCCGCTGTAGGAGATGACGATTGCCACATGGTCGGTGCCCGAGGCGAGCGCCGTGCGCATCTGCGCCTCGATACTGTCGTGGCACGTCGCGCTTTTGCCGGCGGAAAGCAAGCGATCGCGGAACATTCCCGCTGGATACAGGTTATGCGAGCCCGTGTAGATGTCCACAGTGCCGGCGCGCATGACGAGCTTGGCTGCCTGGTCGAGCTGTGCAGAGTCGAGCAGCTCCTGCGTTTCGGCCAGCGTGGTCTGGTAGAGCCCCTCCATGCGCTCCATCACCTGCGCAGGGGTGGAGGTGGCATCGAAGGGAAAGTTGATGTCCACGTCGCGCCGGTTGCCCGCCTCGGTCGCCTGGCGGATGAGCTCGACCTTGAGATCTTTGAAGCCCTCGAGGCCGAGCTTTTTGCAAAAGCGGTGCACGCTCGCGACCGAAACGTTGGCGCGCGCGGCAAATTCCTTAATGGAAAGCCCGCGCACATCCTCGCCCATGGCGAGGGCCGTTTGCCCAAGTTGTTGCTCGGTGGGGGTGAGGCTTTTGCCCTGCGTGATCATTCGCCTGATATCCATATGGCTCCTATGCGTTTGCGTCGCGATAAACCAATCATAGCGATAAATAAAACGTTCGGCTTGGCTGGGAGTTTTGGTCCGCCGGTCTATGAACGACGGACCGCTCGACGCTGCGCGGGCCCCTGGCACGGCACCTTGGGCTTCAATCGTCAGGCGCGTGCGGAAGCGCGCATCCCTCCTCTTTCGGCCCAATCTGCCGCACCAGGGGCCCGCTCGCTCATATGACCCAATCCGCTGTCAAGAGCCACAATGGCCCCGCCGACCGCTTGCAATCGGTCGGCGGGGCCTGCCGTTGAACCCGTCCCGGTCCGCCCCCGGCATGTCGTCGACGCCTTCGGCTCAGTCTCATATCCGCGGATACCGCTCCGGCGGCCCGCAATCCTCTCCTTCGGCGGGGGTTCCCCAAGTCTGTCGACGCGAATGCGGCGACCGCCGCGCGCACAGCGAGAACGGGGGTATCCCCGAAGGCTGCCCGGCTCGCCGGGACGGGGGCTATGTCTATTCCGCGCCCTCCCGGCACATCGTGCCGAGGGCCCACAGCCACCTCACGAGCTCGGCCGCGGTGGCCGCGTTGGCCTTCGCCGCGGGCATGCCGCGGGCGAGCATCTCCTCGCGCCGCCGCAGGAGCCGCTCGGACCCCTTCCTCCCGTGCATCCTTATCTCGAGGGGCACGCCCGTGTCCCTCGGCATGAGCTTCGGCTGGTGCCGTGCCGCGGCGTAGCACCATGAACCCTCAACGGCCAGCTTCCTCACGAGCGCGTTGCCCGCACCGCTGATGCCTCCGAGACGCACGGAGTCGCCGCTCGACCTCTGGCTCGGCGCGAGGCCGAAGTAGGCCGTGACCTGCCTTCCGGAACGGAACCTCGTGAAGTCGCCGACCTCGGCCGAGAAGGCTGCGGCCAGCGCGAAGGCGCAGCCCTTGATCGACTGGAGGGCGGCCGCCTCCGCGGCGATCGGGCTGGCATCCGCGGCGGCCCTGTACTCGGAGAGCAGGTCCGCCCGGGCCTCCGCCGCGGCCTCGACCTCGTTCCTCAGGGCGGCGAGCGTCCGAACCCCGCCGTCGTCCTCCGGCCTGGCCTTGTCGAGCCACCTCAGGAAGTCGTAGGTCCAGTACTTCCTCGGGTTGCCGGCGGGCGTGGTGCCGCCGTAGACGAACCCTCGCTTTGCGAGGAAGGCGAGCAGCCGCTGCTTGGCGGTCGCCAGGCGCGCGGTCGCCCCGTCGTAGGCGCCGGCGAGGTCCCTGATGCCTTCGACCTCGGGGGAGGGGACCCATACGGGGGAGATGTCGTGGGCGAGTATCGCCTTGGCCATCCTGGCGGCGTCGTTCCTGTCGTTCTTGGAGGCCGAGTCGGCGGCCGACCTGGGGATCTTCGAGACCGCGGCGACGACGCACTCGACGCCGAGCCCGGCGAGCTCCCTTTGCGGGGCGAAGCCGAGGTAGCCGCTCTCGTAGGCCGCGAGCGACGGCCCGGGGAACCCATCCATCCACCCGGCGATCTCGCCCCAGGGGTTGCCGGGGAACCTCCTCGTCACGGCCTCGCCGGTGTCCGCGTCGAGGGCGCAGACGGTGGTCGACCTCAGGTGGACGTCCATCCCGAACGCGGTAGAATACTTTGGCATGGGAGCCTCCCAACCTCGTTGCGGCGCGGCTGCGCCTATGGCACTTCAACATCATTGTCACAGCCCCGACCCGCGGTCACGAGCGGGGGCTCCTATCTTTTTAGTGCCCTCGGATTGGGTCATAGTGTCTGTCGGTACCAAGGCATCGGCGCTGCCTTGATCCAAACCTACCAAAAGGGGACAGGTTTATTTGGTCGGTTTTATCTGGGCAAACGTGGTCGTCTATCGCAATATGGTCGTTGGGGACGTTCTTGTTTGACTAGTCGTTTAAGAACGTCCCCAACGACTACATGGGATGAGAGTGGATAATCTTCCGGTTTGAGCCTGCATTCAAGCTCAAAGTGGGAGATTATCCACTCTCATTTGTTGTATGTCCGAAAATCCACGCTCGTTTAAATTCTACCTACATTTGCAGGAACAGTTCGTGGAGGCGGGTGTCTTCGTCGAGCTCGGGGTGGAAGGTGACGCCGAGCTGGTTGCCTTGGCGGGCGGCGACGATGCGACCGTCGACTTCGGCTAGGGCCTCAGTGTCGCCGTGCACTTCGACGATGCGGGGTGCGCGGATAAACGTCAGCGGCACCTCACCGTCGATACCGCCTACCTGCCCCTTGGTGCGAAAGCTGCCGAGCTGTCTGCCGTAAGCATTGCGCTCAACGAGCACATCCATGGTTGCCAAGCGCGGCGTCCCCTTATCGTCGTGGGCGGCAAGATCGCGCGCCAACAGAATCAAGCCGGCGCAGGTGCCCAGGACGGGCATGCCCTCAACAATGCGGGTGCGAAGCTCATCGAGCATACCAAGCTCGGCAAGTAACTTGCCCTGAACGGTGGACTCGCCGCCGGGGAGGACCAGGCGGTCAAAGTTCTGCTGCAAATCGGCCGCCTGCCTCAGCTCGATACAACGTGCGCCCATCTCGGACAGTCTTGCCTCGTGCTCGGCAAAAGCGCCCTGGACCGCCAGCACGGCGACCGTTTGGTCTGCATAATCGCTCATGTGCGATCCTTTCTGCTGGACTAGCGCCCGCGCTCCTCCATGATGATCTCGATTTCGTCGGCGTTGATGCCCACCATGGCCTCGCCCAGGTCCTCCGAAAGCTCGGCGATGAGCTTGGCGTCGGTGAAGTTTGCCACGGCCTTGACGATGGCGGCGGCGCGCTTGGCGGGGTCGCCGCTCTTAAAGATGCCCGAGCCAACAAAGACGCCCTCGGCGCCCAGCTGCATCATCAGCGCGGCGTCGGCGGGGGTCGCGACTCCGCCGGCGGCAAAGTTCACGACGGGAAGCTTGCCCGTGGCATGGACCTCGCGCACCAGCTCGACCGGAACCTGCAGCTGCTTGGCTGCCTCAAATAGCTCGTCGTCACGCAGAGCAACTACGTCGCGGATCTGCTTTTGGATCTTGCGCATATGGCGCACAGCCTGGACGACGTCGCCCGTGCCCGGCTCGCCCTTGGTGCGGATCATCGTGGCGCCCTCGGCAACACGGCGCAGCGCCTCGCCCAGGTCGCGGGCACCGCAGACAAACGGGACGTCAAACTGGGTCTTGTCGATATGGTAGACATCGTCGGCGGGGGAGAGAACCTCGGACTCATCGATGTAATCGATCTCGATGGCCTGAAGGACCTGCGCCTCGACGATGTGACCGATGCGGCACTTGGCCATAACGGGGATGGAGACGGCCTCCTGGATGCCCTTGATCATCTTGGGGTCGCTCATGCGCGAGACGCCGCCTGCGGCGCGGATGTCGGCCGGGATGCGCTCGAGTGCCATGACGGCGCAGGCGCCTGCCTCCTCGGCGATGCGTGCCTGCTCGGGCGTGGTGACGTCCATGATGACGCCGCCCTTGAGCATCTGCGCGAGCTCGCGATTGAGTTTGACGCGATCGGCCTTGCTGGTCTGTTCTGCCATGGTTGCTCCCTTGGTTGGCATGTGCATTGCTTGACGGAACATCCTATCGGGGAGCTGGGTATGGTGAAATACTCAGTTTTCGAGATAATTACAAGGTCAGATTAATACCAGATTGAACAGTTCGATATGGTCAGGTGGCAAATTCATGCTTGACTACAATTTGGAAAAACGCGGCGAGGCATCGCTCTATGAGTATGTTTACCAGCGAATTCGAGACGATATCGTTGCTGGGCGCATTGCGGCGGGAGAGCATCTGCCGTCTAAGCGCGCCTTTGCCAGTCATCTGGGAATCAGTGTCATTACCATCGAGAATGCATATAGCCAGTTACTTGCCGAGGGCTATATTTGTTCAATGCCGCGTCGTGGCTATTACGCTTGCGAGCTTCCGGATGCACCGGTTTTGCCTTTGGCTTCGGAGGGCATCGACCGAGATGTCGTCTCTGTGGGCCCCAGCGCGCATGATGTCAACGGACAGGTTGAGCTGTTCGATGCACTTTCTCCTTCCGCTTTGGAGGCGGCGCGGCTTTGGCAAAGCGCACTACGGGCGACGTTGGCATCCGAAGATGAGCGCGAAATCTTTTCGCCCGCACCGGCGCAGGGCACCGCTCGGCTGCGACGCGCAATTGCTCACCATCTGCGTGGGACAAGGGGCATGAATGTCGACCCCAACAACATTGTTATCGGTGCAGGCGCCCAGCTGCTCGATACCATGTTGGTTCAGTTGCTTGGAGCCGACAAGGTGTATGCCGTTGAGGACCCGGGCTATTTGCGTCTGACGCGTATCTATCAGGCTATGGGCTGCAAAGTTCGACATATCCCGTTGGATGACGAGGGCGTGGACTTGAGCACTCTGCAGAAAAGCGGGACCGATGTCCTTCACCTGATGCCGTCCCATCAGTATCCGACCGGCCTTGTGACGAGCATTGCGCGTCGCTATGCGCTTCTGAGCTGGGCCGCCGAGCGACCAGGTCGGTATCTCATCGAAGATGACTTTGATTGTGAGTTTCGCCTTGCCGGGAAGCCGATTCCCGCGCTCGCATCGATCGATGCCGCCCAGTCGGTTATCTACACCAACACGTTTTCGAAGAGCCTTTCATCGGCGTTGCGTTTGGCGTATATGGTGTTGCCCGATGAGCTAATGGAGCGGTTTAGGCGCAACCTTGGTTTCTACGCCTCGTCGGTGAGCTCTGTTGACCAGGTCGCTTTGGCGCGTTTGCTGGAATCGGGTGATTACGAGCGACATGTGAACCGCGTGCGCGTTCGTGCTCGCGAGGCGCGTGATGGCCTGACGTCGCTTGTGCGGAAAGCGTTTCCGGCAGGGGAAGTCTCGATCGAGCAGGCAGATGCGGGCCTTTACTGTACCGTGGTTGCGGAGCGTGGAACGGGCGGAAGCACTTTTGCACGGGCCCTCACGCGCTCGAGCATCTCTTTTATCGATATCGGTGACTGTTTTTGGTGTGCCGATGGCGCATCTGTCCCTGAAAACTCAAGTCAAATTCTTGTTCAGTATGACGATTTGAGTCCAAAAGCGCTAAATACCTTGGAATCGCAGCTAATGGGAGCGCTCTGCAATCTAAGTGAGTAGGCTTTTGGAACTTTGGCGACCAGGCAGTTTTGTAACAAGCTATCTACCTGCGGTTTTGAAAAGCAGGATGACCGGGCTGCTCGGGATGTTCAAAAAAGTCTACTCACTTGTCGCGCAAAGCTTCTGCATGAGAAAAAATGGGGTTTTCAACAGAACTTCGTCCAGCTCTCGGCAAGCTTTTGGCCAGTTGGGGAGGGCTGTTGAAAACTTGGCAGTCCGTTCGGCACCATTTTTGGCGCGTTCGCGCCAATGCGTGACTGACTGGGTTGAAATTCGTGTTTTCCTGTGCCTATGAAAGATCTACTTTGTGACATATCGGCTTTTAGGTACTGGCGTTTGCCCCCTCAGGTCCGCGCTCTGTGTCCGCCGCTTCCACGACCGGAAGAAGACCGGCAGCGATATGATCTCGCCCGCAACCCGACGGCTGCGGTCGCGCTCGGTTTTCCGTTGTATACATTGGTTCAGACGAGAAACAAACGGACTTGTCCTGCCAGCATTAGGCAGCGGCTGTTTCTTGGTGAGCTCCCCAGGGAATCCGTGCTGGAAACGGAGCATGGGTTTTTGGTTACATCTCCTCTACTGACGACATTCATCATGTCGCGGCATCTGACGGATCTTCAGCTTCTTTTGGTATTGGCGGAGATGTGTGGCTTGTTTGCGGTGTGTGCCCTGCCGGCGGCACTTGAGGCGGAGCTTTCGCGTGCAATTGATTCGGGCGCGATTTCGACAACGTTCGGTTGGGTGCGCTGCCCGTCCGAGGACGGCATCGCCTCAAATTTATGGCGTCGAGACGCTTTGGTTTTGGGCGGAGACCTTGACCGTTTTTGTTCAGATGTTTGCGGGATGCGTTACGGCAATAGATTTATGGCGGTATCGCAACTCGTTCCATTGGGTGCCGCGTCGCCTTTTGAGGTCGAGGCGTTTTTGTTGCTTGGACTGCCGCGAGCCCTGGGAGGCGAAGGGTTTTGCGGCATAGAGCTCAATGTCGAAGTGACGTTAAGCACAAGTGCTCGAGCGATTGTGGGAAAGTCCCGTGTATATATCGACCTACTTCTTTCTTCGCCGGACGGTAGGCGACAGGTGGCCATTGAATGTCAGGGAAAGGCCTCGCACGGACGCGCAGGGGATGGCTTGCGTGACGCTGACCGCATGACGGCCCTTCAGGCCATGGGCTACGATGTGCTTCTCCTTACACACAGACAGATATCGGATGAGGATAGATTCCGCGCGATCGTTAAGGCCGTATGCAGGATGCTCGATGCTGAATATCGCGATAAAAGCTCAGATGAGCAAAGGGCTGAGACATTACTTCGGTCTGAACTATTCGTTGACTGGACAAAATTGGGAGTAATTGACGGAAAGATGCCCGTTAGACACAAAACAGTTCGATCGTGGACGGCTGCGGTTCTAAGTGAGTAGACTTTTGGCTTGATGGCGACCAGGCCGTTTTGAAACAAGTCATTTCCCTGCGACTTTATAAAGCAATACGGATGGTCTGCTCGGCAAGTTTCGAAAAGTCTACTCACTTAGTTTTTGACGAGAGACCGATGCCGAAGATAGCTCTATTTCAGGGCGTTAACGAGTCCTCGAGACACAAAAAGGCCCGAACCAATACGGTCCGGGCCTCATCGAACTAGAGGTTATGTCTCAGGCAGTTGGCTTAGCCAAAGTAACGCTTGAGCAGGCCGGCGAAAGCCTTGCCGTGGCGAGCTTCGTCGCGAGCCATCTCGTGCACGGTGTCGTGGATGGCATCGAGACCAGCGGCCTTGGCACGCTTGGCAAGATCGGTCTTGCCGGCGGTGGCGCCGTTCTCGGCCTCAACGCGCATTTCGAGGTTCTTCTTAGTGGAGTCGGTCACGACCTCGCCCAGGAGCTCGGCGAACTTGGCGGCATGCTCTGCCTCCTCGTGGGCAGCCTTCTCCCAGTACAGGCCGATCTCGGGATAGCCCTCGCGATGAGCGACGCGCGCCATGGCCAGGTACATACCGACCTCGGAGCACTCGCCCTCAAAGTTGGCGCGCAGGTCGGCAACGATGTCCTCGGAGACGCCCTCCATCTTGGCGACGCCCACGACGTGCTCGGCAGCCCACTCGAGCTGACCCTCCTCCTGCTTCAGGAAGCGAGAACCGGGAACGCCGCACTGGGGGCACTTGAAGTCCTCGGGCAGCTGGTCGCCGTCGAACTCTTCCACATAACCGCAAACGGGGCAAACAAACTTCATGATTCGATCCTTTCGATCGATGGCGATTGTGCGCTCGTCCGGTCCCGTAAGGGCCCTCTCCGGACGTGCGTCTTGACGAGTTCTATTATCCATAAATGCAACCAAATGTGAAGCCTATTAGGAATGATTTTTAATAAAACAATTTTGAGATATGAAGATGGTGATTGATTAACGATTGGCAGGCCGTCTTTGACCGCCGCTGAGTACAATCGGGCGAGCAAATGTTGACCTATCAACAAATGAAGGAGTTTCCTTTATGCATCTAGCCCGTCGTGCCTGGTGCCGAACATATCAGACGGTTTTTCGCATTGCATTGCCGATCCTGCCCTATACCGAGCCGCGCATTTTAGAGCATGCCGAGGATGTGCCCGCGGTGCTTCAAAAGCGCTCGATCCAGAAGGTCCTTATCGTGACAGACCCTGGTATTGCACGTTTGGGGCTCACGGCATCACTCGAGCGTGCGCTTACGGGTCAGGGGATTGGCGTTACGGTCTATGCCGAAACGCGTGCGAACCCCACGGTCTCAAACGTGGAGGAAGCGGCGTCCCTGTATCGCGAGAGCGCCTGCCAGGCCATTATCGGCTTTGGCGGCGGTTCGGCCATGGACTGCGCCAAGGGCGTGGGCGCACGCATCGCACAGCCAAATAAGCCCATCAACAAGATGCGCGGCCTGTTGCGCGTCCACCGTCTCCTGCCGCTGCTTATTGCGGTTCCCACTACCGCCGGTACGGGAAGCGAAGTCACACTCGCGGCGGTTATCACCGATGACGAGACGCACTACAAATACCCCATTAACGACTTTGTGCTTATTCCGCGCTTTGCGGTGCACGACCCCGAGTTTACACGCGGCCTGCCCGCCTCCCTTACGGGGCAGACGGGCATGGATGCTCTGACACATGCCGTCGAGGCGTTTATCGGGCGCAGCACCACGCCCCATACGCGTAAGATGGCGCGTCAGGCGGTCCAGCTCATCCGCGACAATTTGCTCGAGGCTTATGAGCATGGCGACGACATGCGCGCTCGTCGCAATATGCTTTCGGCGGCGTATAAGGCGGGCGTTGCGTTTACTCGCTCCTATGTCGGATATGTGCATGCCATCGCGCACAGCCTGGGCGGCCGATACGGAATTCCGCACGGTTTGGCCAACGCGATCATCCTGCCGCACATGCTTCGCGCTTATGGTGACGCCGCCGCCCCCAAGCTTGCCGATCTTGCTCGCATGGCCGGTATCGCGCCGGCTAACGCGCAGGACAGTCTTGCGGCCGAGGCCTTTATCGATTGGGTCGACCGCATGAACGCCGCCTTGGGCATACCCAAATATGTGACGGGCATTCGCCGCTCCGACATTCCTGAGATGGCGGCGCATGCCGATGCCGAGGCCAATCCCCTGTACCCCGTTCCGCTTTTAATGGACCGTTTGGAGCTCGAGCATATGTACGAGGTCGTTGCGGGTGGTATGTTTGAAGACGAGAACTAGGAGGGCCCATGAACACCGAGGAAATCGCGCGCATCGTTGCCGATCAGCGCGCCTATTTTAAGACACACGCCACGTTTGATGTCGATGCTCGACGTCGTGCGCTCGTGAGTTTACGCGATGCGGTGCGGGCCCACGAGGCCGATATTGCCCATGCGCTCAAGACCGATTTGGGAAAGTCGCATGACGAGGCATATATGTGCGAGATCGGCACGTCGCTTTCCGAGATTCGTCATCAGATCGCTCACGTGGCTCGATGGAGTCGTCCGCGCCTGCGTCCGTGTGACCTTGCCAACGCCGTGAGCGCGTGCAAAACGCAAGCCGTGCCCTATGGCGTCACGCTCATCATGGCTCCGTGGAACTACCCGTTTTTGCTAACACTCGAGCCGCTCGCCGGCGCCCTTGCCGCGGGCAATACCGTGGTCATCAAGCCGAGCGCCTATGCTCCGGCATCGAGCGCGGTGCTCAAGCAAATCTGTGAAGAGGCATTTGATCCGCGCCTGGTGACGGTTGTCGAGGGCGGGCGCGCCGAGAACGAAGCGTTGCTCGATGAGTGCTGGGACAAGATCTTCTTTACCGGTAGCGTTCCGGTCGGCAAGCTCGTCATGGAGCGTGCAAGTAAAAACCTCACACCCGTGACGCTTGAGCTGGGCGGAAAGAGTCCCTGCATCGTGGATGCGACGGCTAACTTGAAGGTCGCGGCACGCCGTATCGCCTTTGGTAAATGGCTCAACGTGGGGCAGACCTGCGTGGCGCCCGACTACCTGCTGGTCGATGCGCGCGTGCACGACGAGCTGCTGGACCTCATCAAGGAGGAGGCCCGCCGCATGTTTGGCGAGCATCCGCTCGACAATGAGAATTACGGTCATATTGTCAACGCCAAGCATTTCGCGCGCGTACGCGGGCTGATCGACCCCGACAAGGTTGTGCTGGGAGGTACCGCGCGCGAGTCGTCGCTCAAGATTGAGCCGACGATTTTGGACGGCGTGGCGCCTGAGGACGCCGTAATGCAGGAGGAGATTTTCGGCCCCATCTTGCCGGTGCTGTCGTTTGAGAGCCTAGACGAGGCCGAGACGTTTATTACGGATCGTCCGACGCCGCTGGCCCTGTATATCTTTAGCCAAGACCGTGAGGTTCAGCAGCGCTTTGTGCGTTACGTGCCCTTTGGTGGTGGCTGTGTTAATGACACCATTATGCATTTGGCCACGAGCCATATGGGCTTTGGCGGCATGGGGGCGAGCGGTATGGGACAGTACCATGGACGCGAGAGCTTCGATACGTTTAGCCACAAGAAGAGCATCGTGAACAAGACAACGTGGCTGGACGTGCCGTTCCGCTATGCCCCTTACGCAAGCTGGAAGCACAAGTTCGTGCGCATGTTTGTGCATTAGAATCAGATGACATAGGGATAAACAAAGTGGCCGCCCCCGCGTAAGCGAAGACGGCCACTTTTCACGATGAAAACGTGTATCGGAGTTGGCAAGACCCGCTGCCGCGGGTGCCATCCGTGTTCCAATCTTATCTGCAAGCGTTCCGTCGCGCAAGCGTTGCGGCAAACGATTGAAAGACGCAGACAGGATGAATTTGTGTCCGCACGGGCCCGTAGACTTCTCAACTACGTTGTGGATGCTCGCTAATCGGTAATGGAGGCGCACGTGTTTGATGACGATGACCTGTTCGATCTGACAGACGATCCGTTTGAGTGGGATATGCTACTCGATGACGATGAGTTGGAGCAGGACCGTAAGAAGCGGCAGGGCAAGAAGGCGCGGGATGACGCTTCGAAAAAGCAGGACAAGCGTCGCCGAGGTCTGTTCGGCGGGCTCTTTGGGTGACTGTCTCATCGTCGCGTCTGTATACTAAACAGGTCTTATACGCGTTGCGAAATGAGGACAGAGACGATGATGTGGTTTACCGCCGACCTGCACCTGGGCGATACGAATATCTTGCA
>CALFDL010000072.1 GCA_937950415.1 uncultured Collinsella sp.
CGTGGTGGGCTCGTCGGCAATCAGGATATCGGGATCGCAGGCAAGAGCCATGGCGATCATGACGCGCTGACGCATACCGCCAGAGAACTGGTGGGGATACTCATTGACGCGCTTCTCGGGCTCGGGAATGCCAACGAGGTCCAAAAGCTCGGTGGCGCGCTTGAGTGCCTCCTGCTTGGAGTAGCCGCGGTGCAGACGAAGGCCCTCGCCCACCTGCTTGCCGATCTTATAGACCGGGTTCAAGGAGGTCATAGGATCCTGGAAGATCATCGCGATATCGTTACCGCGAATGTGCTGCATCTCTTCCTCGGTCATCTCGAGGATAGAACGACCGCGATAGCGAACGTCGCCGCCCTCGATCTTTCCCGGAGGCATCGAGATAAGACCCATGATGGTCATGGCGGTCACGGACTTACCGGAGCCGGACTCACCGACGACGCCCAGGGTCTCGCCGCGATCGAGCGTGTAGGAGACACCGTCGACAGCGCGAACGACGCCATCCTCGGTGTGGAAATACATCTTAAGGTCATCGACCTCGAGCAGATGCTGGCCCTCGGGAACCGGCTGGTCCTTCAGGTCCACATAGTTCTTGTTCTTCTTCATCCTTATGCGTCCTTCATCTTGACGTCGAGGGCGTCGCGCAGACCGTCACCCAGCAGGGTGAAGGCGAGCACCGTCGAGAGAATTGCCAGACCGGGCATGATCATCATCCAGGGAGCAGTCAGAAGATACTGCTGACCGTCCTGAATCATGGAGCCCCACGAAGGCGTAGGCGGAATAACGCCCATGCCGAGGAAGGACAGAGCGGACTCGGTCAGAATGGCGCCACCAATGTTCATGGTCGCGTAGACCACGATGGAGGCGACGGAGTTCGGGAAGATGTGACGCACTACGATACGAGCATCAGATGCACCCATCGCGCGCGCAGCGTCAACATAGTCGTTTTCTTTGACCGTCAAGATTGCAGAGCGGAAGACGCGCGCAATCGAAGGCCAGCCGAGAATACCGATGGCGATAAAGACGTTCTGAAGACCACGGCCGATAACGGCGATCATGGCGACAACGAACAGCACGTACGGGAACGCCAGGAAGATGTCCGCACAGCGCATGATGATCGTATCCCAGATCCCGCCGTAGAAACCGGCCAGAGCACCCATGACCAGACCGATCACCGTGGAGATCGCGGTGGCCATAATGCCGACGGACAGCGAAACGCGTGCACCGTAGATAACGCGGACGAGAATGTCGCGACCAAGGGCGTCGGTGCCAAACGGGTGCTCTGCACACGGAGCCAACAGCGACGTCTCGGCCATGGTGGTCGAGTCGGAAGCCGTCGGCGAACCGAGCCAGGGCTTAGCCCACAGATCTGCGGTCAGGGCAACCACAACGACGATGATGATCCAGCAGACACCGATAACGGCGAGCTTGTTCTTGCGAAGACGCTTAAAAGCGTCACCCCACAGCGTGCGGGACTTGGCGGGAGCAGATGCGGCCTTGGTGGCGGTAGCCTGCTCCTGAGACTGAGAATCAGTTTCCTGCATGAGACGTACCTCCCTTAGGCCTTATCCGACGGACCGCCAAGGCGGATGCGCGGGTCGAGGAATGCATAGCTAATGTCGACGAGCAGGTTAATCACCATGACGACGACGACGATGAGCGTAACGCCGCCCATAACGATGGGCCAGTCACGCATGCTAATGGCGCGATAGACCTCATAGCCGATACCGGGCCAGTTAAAAACCGTCTCGGTCAGGATGGCGCCCGAAAGCATGCCACCAAAGTCGACACCAATATAGGTAACGACGGGGATGAGTGCATTCTTAAGCGCATGCTTGACGATGATCGCGCGATTGGAGAGACCCTTGGCCTTTGCCGTACGGATGTAATCCTGGTTCATGACGTCAAGCAGCTGCGAGCGCATAATGCGGGCGGCATAAGCGGTCGAAACCGAAGCCAGCGTAATGGTCGGAAGCACATAGTGCATCCAATCCTGATACTGAGAGCTGGAACCGCCGGCACCCGAGATCGGCATGGAGATTGCACCGCCCGTAGCGTCCTTGAGGATGACGCCAAAGAACAGCTGCAGCAACATACCGAGCCAGAAGGCCGGGACCGCAACGACGATCGACGTGGTGAGCGTTACCAAAATATCCCAGAAGGAATAACGCTTTACCGCCGAAATGATACCCGCACCGATACCCATGATTGCCTCGAGCACGATGGCGCACGCGGCAAGTTTGACCGTATACGGATACTTCTGGGCAAAAATTTCCGTAACCGGCAGCTTGCGCTGATACGAATTGCCCAGATCGCCATGAAGCAGGCCGTTCATGTAATACAAGTAACGGTCCACGAGCGACGTTTGAACGGGGTCGCCGTTCTCGTCAAGGATCGCGTTGCCGTCCTCGTCCGACTGGACCAGGTGATAGCGGACGCGAAGCTGAAGCTCCACCTCGGGGGACAGAGCCTTGTCTCCACCGATCAGCTTGATCGGATCTCCCGGCACGATATTCTGAAGGGCGAACAGAATCAGCGTAACGCCCAAAAATACCGGGATGAACTGAAGCACACGTTTAACGATGTACTTACCCATACCACTCCCCTATCTAGGGATTAACCTAAATGGGATGCCGATCGCCAGACCGGCATCCCAAAATTACCATCAGCCAGTTTACCCCAGGTTAGGGAGAACTGTATGTTTCCCATGAGGTCTACGTAAATACTTGACCCTCACGGAAGCTGCAAACTCTTAGGCGAGCTCAGCGGTACCCAGCTCAGCGTGCTTCTGCGGATCGACATAGAGGTGCTTGATGCGATCGGAGCCGACGATGGTGTGCGTGTAGAACATCACCGGGATGACCGGGCAGTCGGCAGCGACCATAGCGTCGGCCTCCTGCATCTTAGCAACGCGCTCTTCGTCGTCAACCGTGGTGCGAGCCTCGTTGACCTTGGCGTCGAACTCGGGGTTGTTGTAACCGGAGCGGTTGTCGCCACCGAGGGAGTCGGAGTGGAACAGCGGATACAGGAAGTTGTCCATAATCGGGTAGTCGGCAATCCAACCCAGACGACCGAACTGATAGTTAAAGTTCTGGTACTGCTCGAGCAAGGCAGACCACTCAGGGGTATCGGAGACAGCGGTAACGCCAACCTTGGCGAGGTCACCGATGATGGACTCCATGATCTCCTTGTGGCCACCATCCTGGTTGTAGGAAAGGGTCACGTTAATGCCACGATCGCCGTTAGCGCCAGCGGGAGCAACCTTGTCCAGGTACTCGTTAGCCTTGTCGACGTCGTAGGCGCAGAACTCCCATGCGCCCTCCTTGTAGCCATCGATGCCCGGAGGAACAATGCCGTCGGCGGGGGTACGGGTACCCTTGAAGATAGTCTTGCAGATGGCCTCACGGTTGATGGCCAGGGAGATACCCCTGCGCAGGTCGGCGTTGTTGAACGGCTCGGCCGTGTTGTTGCAGGTCAGGTAGTAGGTGGAAGGCTCGGAGCCGAGCAGCATGCGCTCGCCGTCACCCATGGTGTAGCCGTCCTTGGACACGCCGCGATCCTTCTTGGCGGCGTCGATCTGAGCAACGGGAACGTCGCAGACATCGAGGTTACCGGCCTGGAACTCCTTGTAAGCGGTCTCCATGTCCTTGATGACCTGGAAGTGGATGCCATCGATCTTGGCCTTGTCGCCATAGTAATCGTCGAACTTCTTGAGGTTGATCTCCTGACCATCCTCCCACTTGCCGTCCATCATGAACGGGCCGTTACCGACCGGTGCAAGGTAGAAGCTCTTGGCATCGGACTCGGCGCACTCGGGAACCGGGGCCAGAGCCGGGTGAGAGGCGACGAAGGGGAAGTCGGCGTAAGCGGAAGACAGCTTGACGACGAGGGTCTCATCGTCGGGGCAGGTAACACCGCTGAGTTCAGTAGCGTTACCGGCAAGCAGATCGTCATAGCCCTCGACCATGGAAAGGTGATAGGAGACCTCGGAAGGGCCATACTCGGTAGCGATGGCCGACTTGGTGTTGACCAGACGCTCCCAACCGAGCTTGAAGGACTTGGAGGTAACGTCGTCACCGTTGTGGAACTTGGCCTTCTTGATCTTGAAGGTGAACTCGGTGGCGTCGTCGTTGGCCTCGAAGGACTCGCAAGCCAGCGGAACGATCTCGCCCTTCTCGGCGTCATAAGAGGTCAGAGCGTCAAAGAGCTGGTACTCGACCTGAGTGCCCTGGTCCTCCTGGACATTGTAGGGGTCGATGCAGACCGGGTTGTTGATGTAGAAGTTCAGCGTCGAACCGGACTCAGAACCGGAAGTGTCGCCGCCCTTCTTGCCGCATGCGGCAAGAAAAGCCATGGAGCTCGCAGCGAGGGTGCCGCCAACAAAGGCGCGACGACCCATAACGGGCTGGTGGAACATAGAATCAGCCATGCCATCCTCCTTATGAGATAGGACAAAGTAAGTTCGGTCGGGCAACGTCAAGACAGCCCAATCGAACCATTCAAACGCGGTCCGCCGTTTTGGCTGGTTATACAAAGCGGACCAACGTATTGCAATACAGTAGCGCATTTTATGCACGATTTGGGGCTAATTCCGGTTAACGGTCGAGATTTTCTTTAGTTGGGCGAAGTATATGAGGATATTTTGACTCTGTTACAAATATGTAAACAAAAAGGGTCCCGCACATGCGAGACCCTTTACAAACGTATAAGCGCCGATGCTTAGTAGCCGACGATACCTTGCGGGAAGAAGAACATGCACAGCACGACGCACACGGCAAACACGACAGCCATGATGACGGTCAGGCGGTCAAGGTTCTGCTCCATAACGCCCGTGGCAGAGCTGGAGTTATACAGCGAGCTGGCAATCATATCCGAAACGCCGGTACCCTTACCGGAATGCATCAGGACGAGAATCGTCAGCGCCACGGCAGAAACAGCCCAAACGACAAACAGAAGAATCTGGAACGGACCCATAGATAAGCTCCTTAATAGAACAGTTCAAACTCCAGTACTGTACCACAATCCCCCGCTCTCCCCTACCTGCCACTCAAGGACGGGGTGGAAATGGCAGAAATACCAAAAAGGGGGTTGTCCGGTTGTGGACAACCCCCTTGCTAGAAAACGGTATTTGTTTTCTATTAGGCCTCGGTAGCGAGCACGCGGCCCGTCATCTCGGCGGAAGGCTCAATACCAGCCATGGTGAGCATGGTCGGAGCGATATCGGAAAGACGGCCGTCCTCGATACCGGTGAGCTTGGCCTTCTCATCAACGATGATGAACGGCACGCGGTTGGTGGTGTGAGCCGTAAACGGATGCTTGGAGCCGTCGGAAGCAACGTCAAACATGTGATCGGCGTTGCCGTGGTCGGCGGTAATCAGTGCAAAGCCGCCCTTGGCGAGAATCGCCGGGACCACCTTGGACAGGGCATCGTCAACAGCCTCAACGGCCTTAACGGCAGCGTCGAAGACACCGGTGTGACCAACCATGTCGCAGTTCGCGAAGTTCACGATGTAGAAATCAGCGCGATCCTCGTTGATGGCGGCGACGAGCTTCTCGGTAACCTCGGGAGCGCTCATCTCGGGCTGCAGATCGTAGGTAGCAACCTTGGGGGAAGCGACGAGCACGCGCTCCTCGCCCTCCTTGGGCTCCTCGATGCCACCGTTGAGGAAGAACGTCACGTGGGCGTACTTCTCGGTCTCGGCAGTGTGCAGCTGCTTCAGGCCATTGGCGGCGATAACGTCGGCCAGGACGTTCTCGGGGAACGTCTTGGGGAAGGCGACCTCGACGTCAAACGTCGGATCGTACTCGGTCATCGTCACAAAGTGCGAAAGCTTGATCTGCTCGCGCTCAAAGCCGTCGAACTCCTTGTCCGTGAACACGCGGGTCATCTGACGAGCGCGGTCGGGACGGAAGTTGAAGAAGATGGCCGCGTCGCCCTCGTGGATGCCCTCGTCGTGGGCAGCGAAGGGCTCGACGAACTCGTCGCCGCGCGGGTCCTTCTCGTAGTAGGCCTTGATACCGGCAACGGGGTCGGTATCAGCATCGGACGCGTTGACCATGACGTCGTAGGCGCGCTGGATGCGCTCCCAACGATTATCGCGGTCCATGGCCCAATAACGGCCCGAGACGGTGGCAACGCGAGCGTCGCAACCGGTCTCCTCGGAGATCTTAGCCAGGAAGGCGCAGAACTCACTCATGTAACCGGCACCGGACTGCGGGTCAACGTCGCGACCATCCATGAAGGCGTGGACGCGAACGGTCTTGACACCGTGCTCGGCAGCCATCTTGACCAGAGCCTCGACGTGGTTCATGTGAGAATGAACACCGCCAGGGCTCATAAGGCCCATGAGGTGGAGAGTCTTACCGTCAGCCTTGACATCGTCCATAGCCTTGACGAAAACCTCGTTCTTGGCGATGGAGCCGTCCTTGATGGCATTGTTGATGCGCGAAAGCTCCTGGAACACGATGCGTCCGGCACCGATGTTGAGGTGACCCACCTCGGAGTTACCCATCTGGCCGTCGGGAAGGCCCACGTCCTCGCCCGAAGCACCGAGCGTGGTGTGGGGGTACTTCTCGTACAGGCCATCAAGGAAGGGCGTCTTGGCAGCGGCGACGGCGTTCTCGCCATCGGCCGGAGCAAGGCCGCAACCATCCATGATGATCAGGAGTGCAGGAAGATGACGCTGTGCCATATGTCCTACTCGCCTGCCTTGACGACCATAGAGGCGAAGTCGGCAGCCTTGAGCGAAGCGCCGCCCACGAGGGCGCCGTCAACGTCGGGCTTGGCGACGAGCTCGGCGATGTTGCCGGGCTTGGCGGAACCGCCGTAGAGAACGCGGATGCCGTTGGCGAGCTCCTCGCCGAACATCTCCTTGAGGGTCTCACGGATAGCGCCGCAGACCTCCTGAGCGTCCTCGGCGGTAGCGGTCTTGCCGGTGCCGATGGCCCAGATGGGCTCGTAGGCGACGACGACCTGCTTGGGGCAGGTGATCTCAAGACCAGCAAGGCCAGCCTTGACCTGGTTCACGACGTGCTCGACATAGGTGCCAGCCTCGCGGACCTCGAGGGACTCGCCGCAGCAGAAGACGGGAACAAGACCGGCGGCAACGAGAGCCTTGGCCTTCTTGTTCTGGTCCTCGTCGGTCTCGTGGAAGTAGTCGCGACGCTCGGAGTGACCGATGATGCAGTAGGTGCAGCCAGCGGACTTGAGCATGTCGCAAGAGGACTCACCGGTGAAGGCACCCTTGGCCTCCCAGTACACGTTCTGTGCACCGAGGGCGATGGGGGCAGCCTGAATGCGGTCATGAACCGTGGTGATGTCGATGGTCGGAGGGCAGACGAGCACCTCGACGCCAGCCGGAACCTCGGGCAGAGCCTGAGCCAGCTCGTCGGCGAGCTTGGCAGCCTCGGCGACGTCGTTGTTCATCTTCCAGTTACCAGCGATAAGAAGGGTGCGATTAGGCATCGAGAAGCGCCTCCACTCCGGGCAGGGCCTTACCCTCGACGAGCTCCATGGAAGCGCCACCACCGGTGGAGATCCAGCTCATCTTGTCGGCCAGGTTGAACTTGTTGACAGCTGCGACAGAGTCGCCACCGCCGATGATCGAGGTGCAGTCAGCCTCGGCGACAGCCTCGGCGATAGCCTGGGTGCCGTGAGCAAAGTTGTCGAACTCGAAGACGCCCATGGGGCCATTCCAGAACACGGTCTTGGCGCCCTTGACGGCCTCGGCGTAGAGCTCCTCGGTCTTGGGGCCGATATCCATGCCCTCACGGTCGTCGGGGATAGCGTCGGAAGCGACAACCTCGGGGACAGCGTCCTCGCCAAAGTGATCGGCAACGCGGTTGTCGATGGGGAGCAGGATCTTGACGCCCTTCTCCTCGGCCTTCTTGAGCATCTCGCCAGCGCGCTCGACCCAGTCCTCTTCCTTGAGGGACTGACCGACGGACAGGCCCTGAGCCAGGAAGAAGGTGTAGGCCATGCCGCCACCGATGATCAGGGTGTCAGCAGAGTCGATGAGGTGATCGAGAACGCCGATCTTGGAGGAAACCTTGGAACCGCCGACGATGGCGACGAAGGGGCGCTCGGGCTCGGCGAAGATGCCGGTCAGCGTGTCGACCTCCTTCTCGAGCAGGAAGCCAGCGACTGCGGGCAGGTAAGCGGCGGGGCCCACGACGGAACCCTGGGCGCGGTGAGCGGTGCCGAAGGCATCGAGAACGAAGACGTCACCATAGGAAGCGAGCTTCTTGGCGATCTCGGGATCGTTCTTCTTCTCACGCTTATCGAAGCGGACGTTCTCGAGAACGAGAACCTTGCCCGGCTCGACGGCGGCGACAGCCTCGGCAGCCTTCTCGCCGTAGGTGTCGGCAACAAAGGCAACGTCAAGACCAGAGAGCTCGGCGAGCTTCTTGGCGACGGGCTCGAGGGACAGCTCGGGCTGGAAGCCGGTGCCATCGGGACGGCCGAGGTGGCTCATGAGGATGACGCGAGCATTGTGCTCAACGAGATAGTTGATGGTGGGCAGGGCAGCCTTGATACGGGTGGTGTCGCCAACGACGCCATCCTTGATAGGCACGTTAAAGTCAACGCGGACGAGAACGCGCTTTCCGTCGACATCGATGTCGCGGACGGTCTTCTTGGTAAAGGCCATGTTTGCTTCTACCTTTCGTACGTGTCTGCCTCCCATTACGGCAGACGATTTCTTATAAAAAGGGCGCGACCCTAGGGTGTAAGCCCTATAAGGCCGCGCCCTTCTTTAGACGCTCAACGAGCTATTCGCTAAAAGCTAAATTAAGCAACGAACTTCTCGAAGTACTTGATGGTGCGGACCATCTGAGAGGTGTAGGAGTTCTCGTTGTCGTACCAAGAGGTGACCTGAACGAGGGTCTGGCCGTTGCCGAGGTCAGAGCACATGGTCTGAGTGGCGTCGAAGATGGAGCCGTGGGTCTCGCCGACGATGTCGCGGGAGACGATCTGGTCCTCGTTGTAGGCGAAGGTCTCGGAGATGGTCTCGGCGTAGGCCTTCATGGCAGCGTTGACCTCGTCGACGGTGACCTTCTTGTCAACGACGGCGTAGAGGTTGGTCAGCGAGCCGGTCGGCGTCGGAACGCGCTGGGCGGCACCGATGAGCTTGCCGTTGAGCTCGGGGAGAACCAGGCCGATGGCCTTGGCAGCGCCCGTGGTGTTCGGGACGATGTTCTCGGAGCAGGCGCGGGAGCGACGGAAGTTGCCCTTGCGCTGCGGGCCGTCGAGCGGCATCTGGTCGCCGGTGTAGGCGTGGATGGTGGTCATGATGCCGGACACGATGGGAGCGAAGTCGTTCAGACCCTTGGCCATCGGGGCGAGGCAGTTGGTGGTGCAGGAAGCAGCGGAGATGATGTTGTCCTCAGCGGTCAGCGTCTCATGGTTGACGTTGTACACGATGGTGGGCAGATCGCTGCCGGCCGGAGCGGAGATGACGACCTTCTTGGCGCCAGCGTTGATGTGGGCCTGAGCCTTAGCCTTGCTGGTGTAGAAGCCGGTGCACTCGAGAACGACGTCAACGTCGAGGTCGCCCCAAGGCAGGTTGTTGGCGTCGGCCTCCTTGTAGATCTTGATCTCCTTGCCGTCAACGGTGATGGAATCCTCGCCAGCAACGACCTCGTGATCGCGAGCGTAGTTGCCCTGCGTGGAGTCGTACTTCAGCAGGTAAGCGAGCATATCGGGAGAGGTGAGGTCGTTGATAGCGACGATCTCGGAGCCCTCATGACCGAACATCTGACGGAAAGCCAGACGACCGATGCGACCGAAGCCGTTAATAGCAACCTTTACTGCCATTGTGTCTCCTTTCGTAAGGCCCCCGCGAGCTACAGCGCCCGCCGTTGAGGCCCACAAACTAACCACTCGCCTAATATACCTTTTTTTTGACTTGAATTTCACGAGAATGCTCGAAATTGAAAATCAAATTTACGTTAAAACGTTTTAAAGACTAAAATAGCAGTTTAATCCATATATAAGTCGATACTTCAAACTACCTGTTTGCTTCAATGAGCTTTTCAAGCCGTAAAACACGATGGTAGAGGGCTGACTTCGACAAGGGAGGGTCAGTCATCTCCCCCAAATCACGCAGCGAAAGATCGGGATAGCGCTCGCGCAGGTCGCAAAAGACCGCCAAGGCATCCGGAAGCGCATCGCGAAGGCCACGCTGCTCGAGCTCATCGATAAGCGCAAGCTGATGTTGGGCAGCACCGGCGCTTCTGGTCTGGTTGGCGAGCTCGGCATTCACGCGACGGTTCACATCGTTCTTAACCAACTTGACCGCGCGCGCCTCCTCAATCTCGGCAACGCTGCGCTTGGCACCAATCAGCTTTAATAGATGCTCGATTTCCTCGGCGCTCTTAATGTACACGGCATATGACCCCCGCCGTGCATTAACACGAGCATGGACCCCAATCTGCTCCAACAAATCGCAGAGCCCCTTGGCATATTGCTCGCCCTGCACAGCGATCTCCAAATGAAAATCGCCGCGTGGATCGGCCACGAAGCCGCCCGCGATGAGCGCGCCGCGGATATAGGCAAGTCTACAGCAAGGACGGGCAACGATATGTCGGGGTACGCCGGCGACAAGTCCTCCCCTGCGGTCGAGGATGCCCAGCAGCACCAGAGCCTTATCCAGGTCTGGCTGATCAGGCAAGGTGATGAGGTAGTTTCGAACCTTATGCAAGACAGATTTGCGGACGGTGAACTCCGTTTTGAGCTTAAGGATACGATGCGTCAGCGTGATCATCGTGCGCGCGACGGCTCCCGTCTCAGTCGCAACCGTCAAACGATACCGCCCAGAGCCGGCAAGCGAGAGCGTACCGCTCACACGCGTGAGGGCGGCAAGCGTCGACAAGTCGCAGTATTCACATTCGGGTTCGCAGCGCGCAAGCTCGTCGCGCACCTCAGCGGTAAACGACATGCAGGCCTATGCCTTCGTGTTGGCGCGCGACAGGTCGCGGTGGGAGATGCTCACGTGGTACTGAGCGCCTTCCAGGTAACGGGCCGTGGCCTCGGCAATGGCAACGCTGCGGTGCTGGCCGCCCGTGCAGCCGATGGCGATAGAAAGCTGCGGCTTACCCTCCGCGATATAGCCCGGCATCACCGTATCGAGCAGCTGTGTCCAAGCCTTCCAAAACTCCTGCGTCTTGGGATGGTCCAGAACAAAATCGGAGACCTTTTTATCGAGACCGGTCATCGTGCGCATCTCGGGATCGTAGAACGGATTAGGCAGGAAGCGGACGTCGATCATAATGTCCGCCTCGACGGGCATGCCGTGCTTAAAGCCAAACGAGAACACGTGGACGTCCATGAGCTGCTGGTCGGACAGCTCGGAAAATGCCATACGTAGCTTGTTGCGCAGCGCAGAGGTGCGCAGACGGCTCGTGTCGATAATCATATCGGCTCGGTCGCGCACGCCCTGAAGCTGAAGGCGCTCGCGCTGAATGGCATCGGCCGTAGTCTCCCCCGGCTTGGCAATGGGATGACGGCGGCGATTTTCGCTGTAGCGACGAATCAGCACCTCGTCAGAAGCCTCCAGGAACACGATGTCGCAGCTCATCTCGCGCTCCTCGAGTGCGGCGACCGCATCGAGCAACTCGTCAAACAGTCCCTGGCTACGCAAATCGCAGGTGACGGCGAGATGCCTGCCCACGCCCGTATTGATACCGACGAGCTCGGCAAGCTGGGCGATGAGACGCGGAGGCAGGTTATCGATGCAAAAATAGCCCATGTCCTCGAACACGTGCATGGCCTGTGTGCGGCCCGATCCGGACATTCCGGTGATGATGACGATATCGGGGATGCGCTCCGAGCGCTCCGCCGCATCCATGGCATCTCCCTTTTGCATGTGCTGCCTCCCGAAAACAAGCGCGGGACCCAGCAACCCGGATCCCGCGCGGTCAATTGCCTATATTGAGTATACCGCCCCGAGCGGATACGAGGCCTGTCTTACGCCTCAAGCGCAGCCTTGAACCAACTCGTAATACTCGTGGGGTGCGTGATGGCGGTGCCGACGACAACGGCCCAGGCGCCAGCATCGATCGCGGCGCGAGCCTCCTCGGGCGTGTGCACGCGGCCCTCGCAGATGATGGGAAGACCGGGGAATTCCTCGGTCGCCTGACGCAGGAGCGGCAGATCGGGGCCATCGGCCATGGTGCAGTCGATGGCAGCGACACCGTGAGAAAGCGTGGTAGATACAAGGTCGAAGCCCATATCAACCGCACGGCGAATGTCCTCGATGGTGGCACAATCCGCCATCAGGAGCACACCCTCCTCGTGCAGCGGGCGGAAGGTATCCTCGACCGTCTTGCCATCGGGGCGCGGACGATCGGTGGCGTCGATCGCCACGATATCGGCACCGGCAGCAACGCAGGCGCGAGCGTGACGCAGCGTCGGCGTGATGTAAACGCCCTCGTGCCCATCCTTCCACAGGCCGATAACAGGAACCTCACAGCGACCCTTAATGGCGGCAATGTCGGCAAGGCCCTGGCAGCGAATGGCGGCGGCGCCGCCGAGCTCGCAAGCACGAGACATTTGAGCCATGGTCTCGGGCGTACGAAGCGGCTCGCCCATATACGCCTGAACGCTCACGACGAGCTTGCCCTTCAGGGACTGGATCAAAGGATCAACGGTCATGTTCGACTCAACCTTTCTCAAAACAGCCTTCTGAGACGCCGCACCTTGACGTTCAAACCGTCGCTCGCGTACCGAAGTACGCTTCGCTCCTCTTTCACGTCAATCTGCGGCACCTCAGAAGGCACACTTGGTAGTTATGTTTACTTCAACGAGGCAAGAAGATGCTCAGCGGCACCGATGAGCGGAGCATCGCCCTCCAGAGAACCGATGAGGATCGGCGTGTCCTGAAGCGGATCGAGCGCCTGGCTGGCATAGCCCTCGTGCACCGAATCCTTCCACGTCTGCGAACGCCAATCGGGACCTTGGTGAATCACGCCGCCCGAAAGCACGATGACCTCAGGGTCCAGGATGTTAGCGAGCGAGCCCAAGCTGGCACCCAGCGCAAAGCCGGCATCATGGATGACCTCGGTCGCCTTTGCGTCGCCCGCGCGGCACAGGTCGTTCACATCGCGACCGACCGAAGGACGGCCGGGGTCGACGCGACCAAAGCGCTCATCGTACATTCGACCAATGGAAGTGCCCGAAGCAACCGACTCCAGATGGCCGGAACGCCCGCAGGCGCAGGGAATGCCGGCGGCAGCCGAACACTCAATGTGGCCCATATGACCGGCAGCACCATGGAAGCCCTGCATCACGCGGCCATTCTCGACATATGCGCCGCCGATGCCCGTACCGATGCCAAGACACAAAACGGAGAACTTGCCCTTGCCGACGCCCCAGTGGGCCTCGCCCAGAGCATGAGCCTGCACGTCGCCTACGACGGCAACGGGAAGACCGAGGTCCTCGCGCAGACGCGGCCCCAACTGAACGCCGGACCAGCCGGGCATGATCTCATTGGCATACGCGATGGCGCCCGTCTTGGGATCGACGACGCCGGCGGCACCGATACCGACGCCAAGGACCTCGACATCGGGATTCGCCTCGAGAGCAGCCTTGATGGACGCTTCGATACGCTGGAAGACGGCCTCGCCGCCCTCTTGAGCCTCGGTGGGAACCTCGGCCTCAAAAACGGGATGGGGCACACTGCCGTCAGCCGGGTACTCCATGATGGCAGTCGCGATCTTAGTTCCGCCGATATCGACAGAGCAGACGTACTTGTTCTCCATATCGCTCTCCTTAGGAGATAAAAAACAACTACAGGAAATGCGCCGTCAGGCTAGCCGTCACAGCGCGGTAAAGGTTTTCCAGGTGTCCGAGATCGCCGAGAAACCGTGTGACCATTGACCTAATGGGTCATGGCCGCACGGTTGAACGGCGAGGTCGGGTGCCTGGAAAAGCTTTAAAGGAGACCGTTGTCCTGGAGGACCTTCTTAATCGCCTCGACGTTCTCGCCGGTCATGGCCTTCACCGGGCGCGGCATGGTCGGGCTGTCGAAGATACCCATGAGGTTCATAGCGGTCTTGAAGGCGCCGACGCCACCGGCATAGCCCTGGACGCCCGAGGTGACATCCCAGATGTGAGAAATCTCATTGAGGCGATCCTGCTCGGCCTTGACGGTAGCCCAGTCACCAGCCTGAGCGGCCTTCCACTGACGCACGTAGCCCTCGGGCTCAACGTTGGCGAGACCCGGGACGGAACCGTCGGCGCCACCGAGGTAAGCGCCGTCGACAACAACCTCGTGACCGGTGAGGATGCTCATCGGATGGCCGTTCTTCTCGTTCTCCTGAACGAGGTAGCGGAACGAGATGTCATCACCCGAGGAATCCTTGACGCCGGCCAGAACGCCCTCGGCGCCGAGCTTGGCAAGGAGCTTCCAGGGGAGCTTGGTGTGAACGCAGACGGGAATGTCATAGGCAAAGATGGGCAGGTCGAGCTCCTCGTGCAGGATGCGGAAGTGCTCCTCGACCTCGGTCATGCCCTGCAGGGCATAGAACGGGCAGGTGGCGACGAGGGCATCGGCGCCCAGCTCCTGGGCGACCTTGCCGTGCTCGATCATGCGCTCGGTCTCGGTATCGATGATGCCGACCAGAACAGGCACACGGTGGTCGACGATACGAACGGCCTCGGCGATAATCTGGCGACGGCGCTCGTCGGTGGAGAAGACGACCTCGCCCGAGGATCCCAAGAAGAACAGGCCATCGACGCCGGCATCGATCATGCGGTTGATGCTGCGCTCAAAGGAGGCAACGTCGAGCTGGTGATCTTCGGTATCGGGAACAACGACGGGAGGGATAACGCCGGTGAATTTCTGAGTTGCCACAAGAATCTCCTTAGCTGTCTGGCGGGCGGCCCTATGCCACCCACTCTTGTTGGCAGTGTCCAGGCCGTCTAGGCCAAAGAACACGAGTAGAACGTTTGGTTAAAAAAGTCGACGACTTCGTTTTCGAACGCATTGATGCGCTCGTGAGCGTATTTTGCATAGATGATATGCCTCCGGTCACACTCAAGACCGTTGAATACGGCAAACTGATCCTTGGAATCGCTCACGGTATCCATAAGCGATGTGCCCATGAGCACCGATCCGCGCACCCGAGACGACAGCGCCTCAAGGCCACCGGGAATTGGATTGGCAACCGCCGTGCAGGCGAGGCCCCGCTCGTCCAGAGCAGAAACCGCCAGCGTGACTCCGCCGCCAAGACCCTCGCCCCATGCAAAGATGCGGTCGGGGTCCATGCCATCAAGATTGCGCGCCACCTTCGCCAACGCGCAACCCCAACGGACGCGCTCGACAAAAGCGGGCGAAGAAATCCCCCGCTGCAGGTCGTCCGCACCAGCAACATCGTCATCCAGCGCGAGGACGGCATACCCCATGGCGGCAAATCTCGTCATGTGATGCCAGCCGCGCACAGGCCGATCGATGTCGTGGAACATCAGGCACAGCGGCACGCGCTCAGATACTCGGGCACGACCGACAGGCTCGATCAAACGAGCGTGAATCGCATCGTCACCGAGCTCAAAGGAGACCTCCGAGTAACGGGCGCAGGGGTTAACAAAGTCAATCGCCGTAATGGCCAGGCCTTGAATCTCAAGATTCGAAGCGCATGTCTCTAAATCAGAAATATCTGCTTGGACATCACCGTGCCAGTCCCGATATTCTGCGAGCCTTGACGAAACCGTTCCAGGAATTCCCACGAGCCCGGGGACAATCAGCTCGTCAACATTGCTCTCGCACTTAGACATGAGCCTCGCCTCCCTCGCAGAAAAACGAAATGATCAGATCATCAAAGTCCTGAATCTCCTCGTGGCCAAAACCTTCAAAGAACTCATGACGCTTTTCGCAGGTCAGGTTGTTATAGACCGCAAACTGCGTCGCTGGCGGACAGACGATATCGGCTGTGCCAGTGCCAAACAGCACGGGGCATTTGACCATAGGGGCAAAGTTCTTGGAATCGAAGTACGCCAGCTTGGCATAGGCTTCGTCAATACGAGTCGAGTCCTCATCAAACCAGCGAGACCAATAGCGCAGGCCTTCGTAGGCAATGTCGTCGGCATCCAAATCCCAGACCAGGCGGAAATCCGACAGGAAGGGATAGAGGATGGCGGCACGATTGATAAGCTCGCTATTAAGCGCACAGGTCGCAATACCCAAACCGCCGCCCTGCGACGCGCCGTTCACAAACACACGGGCAAGATCGATGCCCTCGAGCTCACGAACAATACGGCACAGGATTCGAATATCTTGGTGTAAGCGGACATAGTAGAGGTTGGCCGGGTCGCCGTCGATGCCGGCGACGATATGCCCGGCAACCGTTGTGCCCTCAAATCCACCAATGTCCTCGGAGGGACCTCCTTGGCCGGGGCAGTCGAGGGCGATGAGTGCCATGCCCATGCCCGCAAACGACGCCTGCTCAAACCAGCTGCGGCTTGCACCCGGATACCCATGAAACTGAAGCACCAATGGCACGGGCTCGTCCGAGACGGGTTTAAGGTACTTGGCATGCAGGCGAGCGCCACACATGCCGGTATACCAGAGGTCGAAAAGCTGGCAGGTCGCGGCATCGGTGACCGATGCCGTCTCGATCGCATAGTCAAGCCCGACGGCGTCGGCCTCGGCCATGCGATCCTTCCAAAAGAGATCGAAATCTGATGGACGGGGCATGGCGCCTCGATATTCACCAAATTGATGTTGTAGCTCCTGAGCACTTGGCATGGCTCGTGAACCCAACCTTTCGAAATCGCAACGGAGGAGCGCCCGGCGAGGGAACCGGGCGCACGGGAGGGAAAGCGAGGTTACTCGCCGAGCTTGGGATGCAGCAGCGACGGCGCAGCGCCGAGCAGCATCTTGGTGTAGGGGTCCTGAGGGTGCTGGAAGACCTGCTTGGCCTCGCCCTGCTCGACGATCTTGCCGCCATTCATAACGATGATGTCGTCAGAGATATAGCGGACCGTCTGGATGTCATGGCTGATGAACACCATGGCCAGGCCGAGCTCCTTCTTAAGGTCGGTCAGCAGGTTCAGAATCTGCGCGCGGACCGAAACGTCCAGAGCCGAGGTGGGCTCGTCGGCGATGATGGCATCGGGGTTCAGCGACAGGGCACGGGCAATTGCGACGCGCTGACGCTGGCCGCCCGAAAGCTGGCCGGGAAGAACCTCGGCAGCGGAGCTGGGCAGACCGGTGAGCTCCAAGAGTTCCTTGACGCGCTTCTCCTGCTCGGCCTCGGTACCCAAGTTGTGGACGCGCATGGGGTCGAGCAGCTGCTCGCGAACGACCATGCGGGGGTTGAGCGCCGTGGCCGGGTTCTGGAACACGACCGAGATGACGCGACCCATGTGGCGACGGTCCTCGGCGGTACGTTTGGTAACGTCCTTGCCCTTAAAGTAGACCTTGCCACTCGTGGGGGCCTGCAGGCCACACATGACGTTGGCGGTGGTGGACTTTCCGCAACCGGACTCGCCGACGATGCCGATGGTCTGTCCGGGCATGAGCTTAATCGTTACACCCTGGACGGCGTGAACCAGGTTGGGGTGCAGAATCGAGCCGGTACGGGTCCTAAAGGTGACGTGGACGTCATCAAGGAAGATGATCGGCTCGACGCCGTTGACTGCGGTCTCGCTCATCTACATCACCTCCGCGTGAGGGGTCAAACCATTTGCCTTGAGCACCTCGTCGGGGAGCTCGGAATAGAAGTGCTCGGTGCCGGGCACGCGCTTGAAGACCGGACGGGTATCCAGGCCAATACGCGGATGGCTCGAGCGGGGTGCGAAGCGATCGCCCTTGGGGAAATCGCGCGGGCTGGGAACGGCGCCGGGGACCTGGTGCAGACGGCCCGAGCCGCTCTCGATGGACAGAACGGAGCCCAGAAGACCGCGGGTGTACTCGTGGATCGGGTTGGTGAGCAGCTCCTTGGTGGGTGCCTGCTCGATAACCTGACCGGCGTACATAACCGTGATGTTGTGGGCGACCTCGGCGACCAGAGCCAGGTCATGCGAAACGAAGATCATGGCAAAGCCGAGCTTGGCCTGAAGATCGTTGAGCAGCTTGATGACCTGCTTCTGGACGGTAACGTCCAGAGCGGTCGTGGGCTCGTCGCAGATGACCAGCTTGGGGTCGCGGGTAAGGGCCATAGCGATCAGGACACGCTGACGCTGGCCGCCGGAGAGCTCATGCGGATAGCTCTCGAGCGTGCGCTTGGGATCGAGGCCGACGAGCTCCAGGAGCTCCTCGGCGCTGCGGGTTCCGCCGCGCTTGGTGAGCTGCTTCATCTGGGCAGAGATGAGCATGGAAGGGTTGAGCGAGGACAGGGCGTCCTGATAGACCATAGCGATATCGGTACCGCGCAGGCCGAACCACTCCTTCTTGCTCATCTTGAGCAGGTCACGGCCCTCCCAGAGGACCTCGCCGGAAAGGTGCTCGTCCTCATCGGTCAGGCCCATGATGGCCAGCGTGGTGATGGACTTACCGCAACCGGACTCGCCCACCAGGCCCATGGTCTGACCAGGACGGACGTCAAAGTTGACATGGTCGACGACGTTGATATCACCGTGATGCTCAAACTGGATGCAGAAGTCACGGACCGAGAGAATCGGTTCGACAGACTCGTCGGGCACATGGCGATCGTCACGCTTGAGCTCAACATCGCGCAGGGCACCAAGGCGAGCGGAGAGGGACTGGGCCTGCTCCTTGTAGGCGCGAACGGGGTCGGAGACCAGCAGGTCGGCCTCGCGACGCTTGGAGGAATCGGTCGGATCCAGGGCGGCGGAGGGAGCAGCGGCCATGGCGTCGGTAATGCCCTCGGAGAGGATGTTGAGCGCCAGGCAGGTGATCATGATGGCCAGGCCCGGGAACAGCGCCTGCCACCAACGGCCAGCGAGCACGCCGCCGCGGGCGTCGGCGAGGATGTTGCCCCAGGTAGCGGTGGGCTCCTGGATACCAGCGCCGATAAAGGTCAGCGAGGCCTCGAAGATGATGGCGTCGGCGACCAGGGTAACGGTAAAGACCATGATCGGGGCGATGCAGTTACGCAGAACATGCTTGATCAAAATCCACGGAGCCTTGGCGCCGGAAACGATGACCGCGCGGACATAGTCCTCGCCGTACTCGGACACGATGTTGGCGCGTACGATACGGGCAATCTGCGGAGTGTACATAAAGCCGATGGCGAAGATGATCGACGGCACGGAGTTGCCCAGGATGGAGACGAAGACGGCCGCGAGGGCGATGCCCGGGATGGACATGATGATGTCCAAGATACGCATGATCGTCTCGGAGACGGCCTTGCGCGAAACCGCTGCAAGGGCGCCCACGACCGAGCCGCAGACCAGAGCCATGGCAGTGGCGCCAAAGCCGATGATCAGCGAGTAACGGCCACCGTAGAGCATACGCGACAGAATGTCGCGGCCCTTATCGTCGGTACCGAAGATAAATCCGTTGCCGGGAGCCTGGCGAGCCGTAAAGATCTCGACCGGGCTATAGGGGGCAAGAAGGGGCGCCAGAATCGCAGTCAGGGCGACCAGCACCAGCACGACGGCTGCAATCTTAGAAGACAGCGTCATCTTCTTCCAGCCACCGAGCTTGAGCCCCTTGGAAGCAGCCTTCTCGAGCTGCTCGGTTTGCTTCTCTCGAATCTTTACCATAATCTACACCGTCCTGATGCGCGGGTTGATGAGCAGGTAGAGCATGTCAACCACGATGTTGATGATGATGAAGGCAAGAGCAACGACGATGACGACGCCCTGAACCAGGTTCGCCTCGTTGCCCTGAACGCCCTGCAGAATCGCGGTGCCCATGCCGGGGAGGTTGAAGATAACCTCGATGACGACGGCGCCGCCCATGAGGTAACCGATCTTAAGACCGAGGGTGGTGACCGGGGTGATCAGCGCATTGCGAAGAACGTTGATACCGACGACGACCTTCTCGGGAACGCCGGCGCCGCGAGCCATACGGACATAATCCTTGTCGAGCTCCTCGACCATGGCGGTACGCACGATACGAGTCATCTGGCCCGTCAGCGGAAATGCCAAGGCGATAGCGGGCATGATCATACGTCCCAGATAGCCAACCGGATTCGTGGTGAAGTGAGGCAGAGCACCCGATGCCGGGAGCACCTTAAGGTAGGAAGAGAACAGCAGGATCAACAGAACGGCAAGCCAGAACGACGGGGTTGCCAAGCCGGCGATGGAAAAGACGCGGATCACTTGGTCCGGCCATTTGTCGCGATACAGTGCCGCGATGACGCCGAGCAAAAACGAAACGACCGCACCGATAGCAAGACCGATAAAGGTCAGCTGCATCGTGACGGGCAGGGCCGTGGAGATGCGCTTGGCAACGGAGTTGCGAGCAGCACCATAGGTGCCCATGTCGCCATGGATCAGATCGCCCATATAGCGCACGTAGCGCACGGGCCAGGGGTCGTCCAGACCATACTTCTCATGGTACTCGGCAACCGCCTCGGGCGAGGCACCGTCACCCAACGCCGTGTAGGCGGGGTCGGTCTTGGAGAACGACATAAGGAAGAACACCAGGACGGTGACGCCCAATGCCATGATCGGCAGCGCCACAAGACGCCTTCCAATCAAACGTAGCAAGTTGTTCACGTTCTCTCCCCTTTCTTTTGTCGGTAGGACCAACTGGTATATGAGTATGGATACTCATTACAAGACCCGAGCGACATCGTTGCCGCCCGGGTCTTTGTTTCAACTATGAGGATACGGTCCCAACGACCGACATCCTGCATACAGACTCAAGCGAGTCTTACGCCTTGACGGTCGCAACGCCCCTGAAGGACATGCTCGTCGTGCCGATGCCCTTGAAGCCATCGAGAGCCTCGCCGTTGGGCGCAGTGGACGGATCGTCCCAGGAAGCGGAGACGGTCTTGACGTGGACAACGGGGTACAGAACGGCGTTGTCGGCAATGATGTCGAAGCACTCGTTCCACTTCTTCTGCTGCTCGTCGCCCTCGGCGGCAAGAGCCTCGTCCATGAGGCCATGGAGCTTCTGCCACTCAGCGGACTCCTTCCACGGGCAACGGGTCTGCATCCAGACGTTGTCGCCGTACCACCAGTTGAGCAGCAGGTCGGGGTCGGCGCCGAAGCAGGAGGGATCGCCAGGGGCAAGGAGGATATCGTAGGCCTCGCCGCCGTCGATGGCAGCGTAGGTGGCCGGCGAGGTATCGGTCTGGATGGTCACATCGAAGCCGAGAGCGTCGAGGTCGTTCTTGACCTGGGCGGCCATGCCCTTAATCTGCTCGTTGTCGGTGGTGCGCAGGGTGATGGCACCCGGGGTGATGCCAGACTCCTCGATGAGCTTCTTAGCCTTCTTGGCGTCGGTCTTGTACACCGTGGAAGCCTCATGATAGTTGGTGAAGCTCTTGGGCAGGTAGCAGCTGGCAGCGGTGGCAAGGCCGGCGAAGGTGTTGCTGACCATCTTCTCGGTGTCGAGCGCATACATGACAGCCTGACGGACCTTGACGTTGTTCCAAGGCTCCTTGGCGACGTTGAACATGATGAAGCGGGTGCCGAAACCCTGAACGTTATCGATCTTGCAGCCGGCGCTCTCGAGCTGGTCGACGGCGTCAGCGGTGACAAGCTCCATGACGAGCGTGGAGCCCTCCTGCTGAGCGGTAACGCGAGCGGTGGGGTCGGTCAGGATGCTGTACTGGATCTTCTTATCCTCGGCAGCATACTCACCGTTGTACTCGGGGTTGGGAACCAGGGTGATCTCGGTATCGGAGATAGAGTCGTACATCCAGGGGCCGGAGCCGATCGGCTGCTTGGCGCGATCCTCCTCGGTCTGGGTGGCCGGAGTAACGCGGACGATGGCCAGACGATCCTTGAGCAGGGAGAAGTTGGGGACCTTGGTCTTGACCGTCACGGTGCTGGCGTCCTTGGCCTCGATGGACTCGAAGGGCTGGAAGAACGGAGCATAGGTAGCGGAAGCGGCGCAAGCGGTGTAGGAGGCAACGACATCGTCAGCGGTGACCTCGGTGCCATCGGAGAACTTGGCGCCCTTGCGGATGGTGACCTCGAAAGTGGTGTCGTCCACAGACTTGGGATCGTCGGTGGCGAGCTCGTTGAAGGTGCTGTAGTCGTGGTAATCGATGCCGTAGAGGCCCTCGACGACGTGCCAGTTAGCACCCAGGCCCACAGCGGAGCCGGTGCTGGCGGGATCGAAGCTGGACGGAGCGTAAGCGGAACCAGCGGTGATCACGCCGCCGCCACGGTTGGCGGAATCGGTGGAACCGGAAGCGGAACCCTCGTCGCTAGAGCTGCCACCGCAGCCGGTGAGACCAAGCCCTGCGACAGCAGCGACGCTGCCGGTGAGGCCGAGGAACGAACGCCTGGACATACCCTTGTTGATGATGGCCATGTCTTCTCCTATCAATAGAGAATCTTACTCGGGAGCACCTAGACGTGCCCCCGCGCAACTTGCGGACGATATATACCTTACCTACCGACGAACCCAACTGAGGTGCCGCGCTCGGCGACCGATACATACATACGCTTGAACGGTATTTACTACCGTTCACCGAATTCGTTGACAAATGATTCGCCAGACAGTATGTATCGGCAAGGTGAGATATCAGTCTTCGTCAACCCGCAGGATAGCAGGGTTTTCGCTTGGGTTAGTCAAACGTTTTAGCGTTAATAAAACCCGAAACCAGCAGGCAATCATGGCGAAATAAATGGTTGAAAATCGCGCAATCATGTATATCAGTTGTTTAGGCTCGCGTTTAGCTACCGGAATGGCCAGCCGCCGCCTCGGCGCGCTCGGCATTCCATGCAACGAGCGCCTCGTGGACCGCCTTGGCAACATCAGCAGGTATGCCACGAACTTCCGCGATCTCTTGCTCGCTCGCCGCGCGCAAACGCTTCATCGAGCCAAAATGGCGCATAAGGGCACGTTTTCTGGTGGGTCCCACGCCTGGAATGTCATCGAGTACCGAAACCGTCATGGCTTTATCGCGCAATTCGCGATGGAACGTGATGGCAAAACGGTGCGATTCATCGCGCACCTGTTTGATTAGATAGAGCGACGCGGACCCGGTCGGAAGCACGACGGGAGTCTCGTCCCAAGGCACGAAAACCTCCTCATCGGCCTTTGCCAAGCCACAAACTGGTATATCGAGCCCAAGAGCCTCAAGTTGCTTGATCGCAGCGGTCAATTGCGGCTTACCGCCATCGACAACGAGCAAATCGGGGCGCGATCCAAAGCGCTCGTCGGCCATGCGCTCGGGAGCATAGCGTCGTCCCAAAACCTCGGACATCGACACGAAGTCGTTTGCCTCGTCCAATTCGGCCTGAATTTTAAAACGACGGTACTGGCTCTTGTCGGCGCGTCCGTTGGTAAACACCACCATCGAGGCGACGGTAAAGGTTCCGTGCAGCGTCGAGATATCGAAGCACTCGATACGCATCGGCGGCGCCGGCAGCGCCAGCGCGCTTTCGAGCTCCAGGAGCGCCTGATTGGTGCGGTCGTCAGCGTACCCCGTTCGCATCATGTAGCGCATGAGGGCATGGCGCGCATTTTTGGATGCCATATCGAGCAAACGGTGCTTTTCGCCACGCTGCGGCCTATGGAGATGGCAGGAACGCTCGCGCTTGCCCGCAAGCCATTCCCCCAGCGCTTCCGCATCCTCAAGCTCGACGGAAAGGTTGACCTCAGCTGGAATATCAGCCGTCTCGTCGTAATAGCGCTTAAGAAAGCCCGACTGGAGCTCTTCCTCGTCAACATCAAGACCCTTGTCGAGAATGAACTCGCAGGTGCGAACTGTTCGGCCCTCGCGAACGACGAAGACGCAAGCGGCGGAGATGGTCTCCTCACGATAGAACCCGATGACATCGATATCGACACTGGAGGGAAAAACGACTTGCTGACGATCGTCCAGACCCCTGATGACCTCCAAACGACGTTTGACGCGTGCCGCGCGCTCAAAGTCGAGCGCCTCGGCGGCATCCGTCATCTCGGAGGTCAGCTCATCGACGACATCCTTGCGATGGCCCGACAAAAAGCGCTCGACACGCTTGACGTTCTTGGCATAGTCTGCCGGGGAAATCGCGCCGACACACGCACCCGGGCCGCGCCCGACATGGTAGTCAAAGCAGGGACGCCCGTTTTGCGCGCAAATCATATTGACGATGTCTTCCTCGCCCTTGTGGGACTCGACGATACGACGACAACGACGCCACTCCGCACAAGAAGCCGAGCAGATCGGGATCACCTTGCGCAGCGTGTCAATGGTCTCACGCGCCGCGCGGCTATCGGTATAGGGACCAAAATAACGCGTTCCCGGCTTATGACGCTCGCGCGTGTATTTGATAGCGGGATACAGGTCGCCCTTTGTAATGGCGATAAAGGGGTAGCTCTTGTCATCCTTGAGGTCGACGTTAAAGTACGGATGGTACTGACCAATCAAATTGCGCTCGAGCACCAACGCCTCATGCTCGGTCTCCACCACGATATAGTCAAAGCTCGCCACCAGCTGCATCATCAGCGGAATCTTTTGACGCTCATCCTGCAGTGTCACGTATTGACGCATGCGGGCGCGTAGGTTTTTCGCCTTGCCCACGTAGATGACATCGCCCTTGGCATCCTTCCAAAGGTAGCATCCGGGCTGTGTGGGAACGCGCGAAACCTGCTCGGCAAGCGTTGGAATGTTGTCGTGACCGGCCACGCGCACCTACTTGCGACGAAGCAGCGCCGAGACCTCGGGCATCTTAAGGACGACGGCAAGGCCAAAGGTAACAGCAAGCGAGACGACACCCGCAACGCAAACATAGCCAAGAGTAATCAGAATCGAGCCGCCAAGTGCCCCGACAAAGTGCTCAAGCGCCCACATGACGCCGGCGCCTGCGGCAGCACCCAGGCCACCGAGCAAAAGGCCAAAGAAACCGCCATGCAGGATAGATTTGACCTGAAGGCCACGCAGACGACGACGCAGCCACCACAGCGAATAGCCGACCAAGATCACGTAGTCGACAACATACGAAAGCGCGATTGCCGGCATACCGAAGCCCAGCACAACGCCAAACAGCAGAACCGATCCGGCCTGGCCGATGGCAGAATACAGGCAATAGCGGCTATAGGGCTTCATGTCGAGCAAGGCAGAGAAGCTCTTCTGCATCAACACGACCACGCCGTAGAGCGGCAGCGAGAGTGCCAGGTAGACAAGGTACTCGGACACCAGCGCCACGCCGGATTCATCGAACTTGCCAGCACAGTAGATCATGTTGAGCGGACGTGCGAAGACAATCAGGTACAGTGCGAACGGAATCAGGAAGAACAGCATCTGGGCGACGCCACGCGAAATGCCCGTGCGAACGCTGTCGTAATCCTTCTCCTGTGCGTCATGAGAGAGCTCGGTATAGAGCGCCGTCGAAAGCGAGGCGGCAATCAGCGCGTAGGGCAGCGTGTACCACAGGCGCGCATAGGCGATGACGGAAGGACCCGTCTCGGGCTGGACCACCAGCGCGGCAGCGTTGGTGATAGAAGTCGAGACAAACATGCACACCGTGGCGAGCAGCGTCGGGATACCGAGCGCAATCGTCTGGCGCAGCGCGGGGTCCTTAAAGTCGATATGGATATGGGGATGCACGCCGTGCTTGCTAAGCGCGGGAATCTGACATGCCATCTGAACAAAGACACCGAGGGTCGTACCGGCCGCAATCAAGATGATGCCGGCACGTTCGCCAAACTGTGCGGACACGGGCGCAAAACCCATAAAGCTCGCAATGACGATCACATTGTTGAGGACCGGGGCAAACGTCGACCAGAAGTAGTCGCGGTGTGCGTTGAGAACGCCCGAGAACACCGAGCCCAAACCATAAAACAGAATCTGGATGGCAAAGAAACGGAACATGAACGCAGCGGTATCCATGCTGCCGCCGTCACCCGAAAGGAACGATTGCGTCCAGATAAAGCCCGGGGCGAACACGGTCCCCAGCAACGAAATGCCACCCAGCACCAAAAGTAGAATGCCAAGCAGGTTGCCCACGTACTCGTTCGAGGCCTCGCGACCCTGCTCACGCCTCACGCCCATGTACACGGGCAAAAACGCCGTCACGAGCATGCCGCCCATCACGAGTTCGTAGAGCATATTGGGCAGGTTGTTGGCGACCTGATAGGAGGACGAGAGTAGCGACATGCCGATAGCGGCCGCCATTGCCCACGTGCGGATAAAACCGGTGACGCGAGACACGATGGTCAGGATGGTCATAAGCCCGGCGGAACGACCAACCGTGGAGTAGTCCGACGAGCCCATGTCGTCAGTGTCATCTCGCGACGAAGGAGCTTCGGACGAGGGCGTCTGAGGCGCAGATTCTCTTGCAAAATGAGCTCCGCGCTTCAATTCTTCCTGCGGCATCGCTCAGTCCTCTCTCGTAATCGCGGCAACCGTCGCCCCGCAAAATGCAATTAAATCATCGGGTGCAAGCTCGAGCTGATAACCGCGCTTGCCTCCCGAAATAAAAATGGTATCCCAAAGGACACATGTCTCATCAATGAGCGTCCGGTAGCGTTTTTTCATACCGACCGGGCTGCAGCCGCCGCGAACGTAGCCAGTCGCCGCAAGCAAATCCTTCACATGCATCATGGCCAAGGACTTCTCCCCCGCGGCACGCGCGGCGGACTTTAGATCGAGCTCGTCGGCAACAGGGATGCAGCACACGACATAGTCGTTGGACGGTGTCACGCAGACCAAAGTCTTAAATCCTTGACCGGGCTCCTCGCCAAGCTGCTCCGAAATCGCGACCCCCAGGCCCACCGACTCATCACCATCGTCTTCGTACGTATGTAGAACATAGGAAATGCCGGCGCTTTCCAGCTCGCGCATCGCATTGGTTTTTGGCGTCTTTACAGCCTTTGCCATGACATATCCTTTCCCTCGCATTCGGACGCAAAGATTAAGTATATGTCCAATTCGGCTGCATACGTCACTTCGGCACAGCAAGCGCCATCGAATCACAAGGAGTCGATGGCGCCCATAAACTGAATCGCCTATTTATTGAGCATCAAGTTGAGCCTGACGCTCCCGGTCACGCCTGAGCAACGGCGCCAAAAACTTGCCCGTATAACTCTGCGGACAGTCCGCAACCTGCTCCGGTGTGCCCGAAACCACGACGGTTCCGCCGCCGTTACCGCCCTCGGGACCCATATCGATCAGGCGGTCGGCAACCTTGATGACATCAAGGTTGTGCTCAATCACCAGCACCGTGTTGCCCGCATCGACCAAGCGCTGCAGCACATCGAGCAGCTGGCGGACGTCCTCAAAATGAAGGCCGGTCGTCGGCTCGTCCAAAATATAGAACGTCTTGCCCGTCTGGCGTCGATGAAGCTCCTTGGCGAGCTTCACACGCTGCGCCTCGCCGCCCGAGAGCGTCGTGGCGGGCTGGCCCAGGCTCACGTAGCCTAAGCCTACATCGTACAGCGTCTGGAGCTTGCGCTTAATCTGCGGGATATTCCCAAAGAAGGCCAGCGCCTCGGTGACGCTCATGTCGAGCACGTCCGAGATGGTCTTGCCACGGTAGGTGACCTCGAGTGTCTCGCGGTTGTAGCGTTTACCGCCGCAAACTTCGCAGGGAACGTAGATATCGGGAAGGAAGTGCATCTCGATCTTGATCTGCCCGTCGCCCTTGCACGCCTCACAACGCCCGCCACTCACATTAAAGGAGAAACGACCCGGCGAGTAGCCGCGCGCCTTCGACTCCGGCGTACTCGCAAACAGCGCGCGAAGATCATCCCACAGGCCGATATAGGTAGCAGGGTTGGAACGCGGCGTGCGGCCAATCGGCGACTGGTCGATATCGATAACCTTATCGATACACTCGATGCCCTCGATTTTCTTATACGGACCCACGGGGCGCGTCGAGCGGTGAATGGCATTCGTAAGGGCAGGCGCAATGGTGTCGGTAACCAGGGAGCTCTTGCCCGATCCCGACACGCCGGTAACAACCGTAAGCGTACCAAACTCGATCTTGGCGGTAACGTTTTTGAGGTTGTTGGCTCGAGCGCCCGTAATTTTAAGGCAGCCGCGACCGGGCTTGCGCCGTTCATCAGGCACCCGGATCATTCGTTTGCCGGTCAGATAAGCGCCCGTCATCGACTCAGGACACGCCATGATATCGGCAGGCGTTCCCGCCGCGACTACGTGCCCGCCGTTGACACCGGCGCCGGGCCCCATGTCGATCACGTAGTCGGCGGCACGGATTGTATCCTCGTCGTGTTCGACGACGATAACGGTATTGCCGATATCGCGCAGGCGCTCGAGCGTCTTAATCAGGCGCTCGTTGTCACGCTGATGAAGACCGATCGAGGGCTCGTCCAGAATATAGAGCACGCCCATGAGACCCGCGCCGATCTGCGTTGCCAAGCGAATACGCTGTGCCTCGCCACCGGAAAGCGTCGCCGAGGCACGATCGAGCGTCAGATAGTCGAGTCCAACATCGACCAGAAAACGCAAGCGCTCCAGGATTTCCTTGACGATACGGCCGCCGATAAACTGTTGGCGCTCGGTGAGTTCCAGGCCCTCAAAAAACTCGAGCGATTCACGGCACGACAGGCAACAAACCTCGTAAATGGACTTGCCGCCCACGGTGACGGCGAGCATCTCGGAGCGCAAACGAGCGCCGTGGCAGGTCGAGCACGGCTCCTCGCGAATGTACTTCTCCAGGCGCGCCTTGGTGTTCTCGTTCGTCGTCTCGGTATAGCGTTCGTACAGGATGTTGCGAACGCCCGAAAACTTGGTATCCCACTGGCTGCGACGTCCGTCGAGCTTTTGGTAGTCGACCGAGATCTTCGTATCGCCCAGGCCATCCAAGAATGCACGACGCACGCGAGGGGGCAAGTCCTCCCACGGCGTATCGGCGCTCACCTTAAAGTGTTTGCAGACCGCAGCAAAAATCTGCGGATAGTAGTTCGAATTGCCAAACAGGCTACCAAAGACTCCGTCGACAATGGACTTCGAGGGGTCCTCGATCAGCGCCTCGGCATCAACGGTTTTCTTAAAGCCCAGGCCGTCGCACTCAGGACATGCGCCATAGGGAGCGTTAAACGAAAAATCACGCGGCTGAAGATCGTCAATGGAGTGTCCATGCTCCGGGCACGCCAAGGCCAACGAATACTCCAGCAGCTCGCCCTCGGTCCCCTCGGGAGCATCACGATCGGGCAGCATGTACACGTTTACATTGCCGTGAGCCAGCGCGGTCGCCTGCTCAACAGACTCGGCGATACGGCCCAGAGAATTCTCACGGATCACGATGCGATCGACCACGACCTCGATATCGTGCTTGAATTTCTTATCCAAATCGATCGGATCGTCGAGCGAGCGCACTTCACCGTCGACACGCACGCGGCTAAAGCCCTCGGCGCGAAGGTCCTCAAACAGTTTGGTGTACTCGCCTTTTCGCCCGCGCACCACCGGTGCCAGCACAAACGCGCGGCGGCCCTCCCCCGCCGCCAAGACCTTGTCGGCAACCTGGTCGGTCGTCTGGCGCTCAATGACGCGGCCGCATTCGGGACAGTGCGGGGTGCCCACACGGGCGAACAGCAGGCGCAGATAGTCATAAATCTCGGTTACGGTGCCAACCGTCGAGCGAGGGTTTTTAGACGTCGTCTTTTGGTCGATCGACACCGCCGGCGAAAGGCCGTCGATTGAATCCAAGTCGGGTTTGTCCATCTGGCCCAAGAACTGGCGCGCATAGCTCGAAAGACTCTCGACGTATCGACGCTGGCCCTCGGCATAGATAGTGTCAAATGCCAGCGAACTCTTGCCCGAGCCAGAAAGACCGGTAATGACCACGAGTTGGTCACGCGGAATGGAAACATCGATATCACGGAGGTTGTGCTCACGAGCGCCGCGAATAACGATAGAAGAATCAGACATGGAAGCTCCTTGCCTCCTATTGCATCGAATCATACTGTCGATGAGTTTAGCGCACTCGACGCGCACAGATGTTCGTAATACAAGATTCGCAGACCTTTAGCTTTGCGTATCGGGTGCTTTGTTTCTCGAAATGCCGTGGAAAGGTTACAGTAATCTACTACTGAACTTAATTTGCTGTAACAGAGGAACGTCCATGACCGAAGATATCCCCCTTGAAATCACTTCGAGCGACATGGCCAATCTGCCCATATTCATCGCCGTCCTTATCGTGGCCACCGTCGTCGTGCGCGTGTATTTTTCAATCAAACACAATGAAAAGCCGCCCATTGCCCGCGTCTTTTGGTGCGCGACGCTCCTCATCCCGCTCGGCGTGGTAGCTGCATGGATTACGAATCAATTGCTCGTAAATGAGGACAGTTCCCTATGGGTCCTTTCTTATTCGGCGCTCGGTGCTGCCGCCGTCATACTTCTTGTCGAGCCCTTGGTTTCGGGACTTATCGACCAAACCGATCTTGCGACGGGAACGGTTGCCTGTATTTGCCGTGACATCCTTGTCATCGCCGCTGTTTCAGCGCTCTCGTTCGTTTCACTCGAAATTGCCTGCAACGAAACGTTCTATCGCATTCCCGCCAACTCATTCGGGTTTTCCGTCGGGCTGCTCGCGACGGTTCTGCTCTCCCTTTATTTGCTGGGACAGCGTCATGGAGGCGTCATGGCCCTCGTGCCCGTCGTCTGTTGCGTCCTTGGCATTGCCGAGCACTTCGTCATAACGTTTAAAGGCGAAGCCATCCTGCCAAGCGATATCTTGGCCCTTGGCACCGCAATGGAAGTGAGCGAGGGATACGAGTTTACCTTTACCGCCGGAATCGTAACCTCTCTCGCCCTGCTGGAGATTTCCCTGGGGCTTCTTTCGCTTATCCGACCGCGAAAGCTCCGTACGCCCACCCATGTCTTCCCCGCAATCGCCGCTAACCTCTGCGCTTTTCTGCTAGTGACCGTTGTGGGGCTCTCGGGCTTTTCCAGCATCGACTTGGAGCAGGCGCTGGATTTTGGATTTGACCGTTGGCAGCCCATCACCACGTATGCATCTCAGGGTTTTATCACTTCGTTCACCGAAATGGTCAACGAGTTGCCTATTGAGAGGCCCGAAGACTATACGCCCGATGAGGCGCAGAGCATCGAGCAGGAGCTCGCCGCCACCTACGACAGCACGTATGGCTCGAGCGAGCAGCGCGCGGCAGCCGTTGCCCAGTTCAATGAAATCAAGCCGACGATTGTTGCCGTCATGAACGAGAGTTTTAGCGACCTTTCGTGCTTTGAGCAGCTCCAGGCGGCCGGGTACACCGGCCCCGCATTCTACAACTCGCTTCCCGACACACTTGTTCGCGGCACCATACTCGCTTCGGTCGCCGGTGGCGGAACGGCGAACTCCGAATTCGAATTTTTGACCGGAGCGACAACGGCCTTTGTCGGATTAGGCAAAATCCCCTATCAGCTATATCAGATGAATGGTGTCAACAGCCTGGCAAAGGACCTTAAGGAGCTTGGGTATACCGCTACCGCTATGCACCCGCAAAACCCCGTCAACTACCATCGAGATAAAATCTATCAGCAGCTGGGCTTTGGAGACTTTCTTTCAATCGGCGATTTCGAAGGTGCGCCCTGTTACCATGCCGGCGTATGCGACTACGCCACCTACGACAAGATACTCGACCTGCTTAGAACCGACGAAGCCCCGCAGTTCATCTTTGACGTCACGATGCAAAATCACGGCGGCTACGACTATGGCACCGTTCCCGCCGAGGAGCTGACAAACTATTGGGTCGAGGGAGCCAGCGAGGGTGCCAATAGCGCGCTCAACACCTATCTTACCTGCATCAACGCATCCGACCGGGACCTCGAGTACTTTATCAACGAGCTCCGCAATATCGGCAGACCGGTTGTCCTTGTCTTTTTTGGCGACCATCAGCCGAGCGCCGCAACGACTCTCAACGACGAGCTGTACCCTCAGGAAGATACGGCAAGCCACGCTTTCCGTATCTATCAGTCGACATATTTCGTCTGGGCTAACTATGAAATCGCCGGCAATACCGAGCTCAACGTCTACGACACCGTCGGGGCAAACGAGATTGCAGCCATTACCCTTAATAAGATCGGCGCCCCGCTCACCGACTATCAAAAGGCTCTGCTTGCAACAAGGTCAGATGTGCCCACCATCAATGTCGCCGGCTACCTTGGTGCCGACGGGCTGCGCTACGACTTGGAATCTGAAGACAGCCCATACGCCTCGACGATCGACAAGCTGCAGCGCATGCAATACCTCGAGTTCGCTAGCAAAGTTCAGTAAGCCCGCCCATTCGCTTGGACCCATCGTATTGCAAGCACGCTCGGCCCAAATGCATCGCAAATGACTCCCGCTCGCAAACGAGGGTACAATGACGCTCGTGTCACATCACGGGGCTCCGGCCCCAACATATACAAAGGAGTCATACATGGGTTGCGAGCACGCACAGGCCGCCGGCGGACAAACGTCGCCGTCGCAATTTGAGGAGAACACGCTGTCCGAGGTCAAACGCGTCATCGCCGTGCTTTCCGGCAAGGGCGGTGTCGGCAAGTCGTTTGTCACCGGTGCCATCGCCACCGAGCTTGCCCGTCACGGCCACAAGGTCGGCGTCCTCGATGCCGACATCACCGGTCCCTCTATCCCCAAGATGTTCGGTATGAGCGGACGCCACGTCCATGCCCTTGGCAACCTTATGCTGCCCGAAATCTCCGAGCACGGCGTCAAGGTCATGAGCTCCAACCTGCTGCTCCAAAACGAGACCGACCCCGTCCTTTGGCGCGGTCCGGTCATCGCAGGCGCCATTAGGCAGTTCTGGAGCGAGACCTCGTGGGGCCCCATCGACTACCTGCTGGTCGACATGCCTCCGGGAACAGGCGATGTCGCGCTCACCGTCTTCCAGTCGCTGCCCGTCGACGGCATCGTCATCGTCACGAGCCCGCAGGATCTGGTCTCGATGATCGTCGCCAAGGCGGTCAACATGGCCGAGAAGATGAACGTCCCCATTCTGGGCATTGTCGAGAACATGAGCTATATCGAGTGCCCCGACTGCGGCAAGAAGATCGAGGTCTTTGGCAAGAGCAAGCTCCCCGAGGTCGCAGAGCGCTATAACCTCGACATCTTGGGCACGCTTCCCATCAATCCGTCACTCGCCGAGGCCTGCGATAAGGGCGAGGTCGAGACCGCGCTGCCCGATGGCATGTTGCCCAAGGCAGTCTCTGCCGTCGAGGCTATTACCCCGCACGAGACCGACGAGGCCTAAGTGAACGCGAGCGCCTTCTATGACGTCCTGGTAATCGGCGGCGGGGCTTCAGGCCTCGCCGCCGCCATTACGGCCGCACGTGCTGGCAAAAGCGTCTGCATCGTTGAGCGCGATGTCGCCTGCGGCCTTAAGCTCCTTGCGACCGGTAACGGCCGCTGCAACCTCTCCAACGAATCGATTGATCCTCAGCGGTATAACCACCCCGCATTCGTCGAATCCGTCATGAGCCCCCAGCCCGAACAAGAGCTTATGGGTTTCTTCTCCTCGCTGGGCATCATGACAACCTCCGAGGAAGACCGGCTGTACCCGCGCTCCCTTCGCGCCGAATCGGTGCGCGACGCGCTTCTCAACGTTTGCGACCGCCTAGGTATCACCTTAATCTGCGGAGCCAACGTTGCCTCGGCGCACAAAGCTTCCGAAGGCTGGGCACTCCAAATAGACCGTCCAGCGCGGGCGCTCAAGGCAAAAAAGCACGACGACCGAAAATCGGAGCTCCGCTCGCTTCGGAAAGCGCTCGCCGATGTCCCTCGCAAGAACGAGGCCCTGCAGGCACATGCCGTAATTATCGCCACGGGCGGCAACCCCACCGGTATCGCCGATACGTTTAGCCTCCCCCTCACTTCGCTGCGCCCCATCCTCTGCCCCGTATCGGCAACGGTCGTTGGCGATCGGGCGGCACTCAAGACGTTGGATGGCCTGCGCGTCCGCGCCCGCTTGACGCTCGCCCGCAATCATAATGAGCTCTGGCACGAAGACGGTGAAGTACTGTTTCGAGCCTTCGGCATCTCGGGCGTCGCTGTCTTCAACCTCTCCCGTCGTATCCAGCGCGGCGATACGATCCTGCTCGACGTTTTCCCCGACCTCTCTAAAGACGAGTTGCTCGATATGCTTAACCGGCGCGTTGAGCTGCTCGGCGGCTTTTCGCCCCGCGATCCCCGTTGGCTCGACGGCATGCTCGCCCCGCAACTCTCCCGCGTCGTCTGTACAGCGTTCGAGCAGTGCCATCCAGGCTCCAACGATGTCATCCACCTGGTCTCGATCCTCAAGCACTTTAAGTTGCTCGTCGAGGGAACCGCCAAGGAGCGCTCGGCGCAGGTCACGCGTGGTGGCATATCTGTCGAGAGCATCTCAACACCCAGTCTACGCGCGCGCAGCGTTGTCGACGCCCCGCTTTACGTCTGCGGCGAAGCGCTCGACATCGACGCCGATTGCGGAGGCTTTAACCTTGCGTGGGCCTGGCTCTCGGGCATTCGCGCTGCAAGCAGCCTGTAGCCGCGCAGTCTATAATCAAAAACGCATTCGGGCCGTCTGGGATACCGGACGGCCTCTTTCTTGCCTCTAAGGAGACCTCGATGATCGAAATCACCCAAGTCAACGCGTCGCTCGATGAAGCCGGCGATGAAAATACCTGCCTCATTGTTGGCAAGCGAGTCGCCAAGCGCGTCCTACGTTGCAAGGACTCCGAGATCAAGTCCATCGAGCTCCACCGCAAGTCAATCGACGCTCGCAAAAAACGAGACGTCCATTTTATCCTGAGCTTTCGTGTTGAGCTGACTAGTCCCCACCTCGAGCGAGAAGCGGTCGACAGCGTTGCCGAGCGTGACCGCTCGCGCGTACGCGCGATAGAAGACGATGAGCCTTCATTCCCCTCCCCCGTCTCCGACGCACCTCAAGAACGCCCTGTCGTTGTCGGCGCCGGATGCGCCGGCCTTTTCGCTGCGCTCACGCTCGCCAAAGCAGGTCTTAAGCCCTTGCTTATCGAGCGCGGCGACCCGGCATTTCGCCGCTCGCAGACGATCGACCTCTTTCTAAAGGAGCGCATCCTCGACCCCGAGAGCAATATTCAGTTTGGTCTGGGCGGCGCGGGGACCTTCTCGGACGGCAAGCTCAATACGGGAACAAAAAATCCCGCCCATCGCCTTATCCTCGAAACCTTCGTCGAGGCGGGTGCGCCCCGCGATATTCTGTGGGATGCCAAGCCGCACATTGGCTCCGACATCCTTCCCAAGGTTGTCACCGCTATATCCCAGCGCATCGAGCAGCTCGGAGGTGTCGTCCGTTATCGAACGAAGCTCGTCGACATTCGCATCGACGCGTCTGGCGCCATCACCGGTATTGATGTCCAATCGTCCCAAGACGCCGCTTACGAGCCAATCGAGACAAAGCACCTCATCCTCGCCTGCGGGCATTCTGCTCGCGATATTTTTGAGCTCCTTAAGGACCACAACGTGGCCCTCGCACAAAAGACCTTTGCCATGGGCGTTCGCATCGAGCATCCGCAACGCGACATCGACAGAGCCCAATATGGAGCCTCGGCGGGACATCCAGCGCTCGGGGCGGCCCCCTACAAACTTGTTGCCCATCTTCCCAACGGCCGCAGCGTGTTCTCGTTTTGCATGTGCCCCGGCGGACAGGTTGTTGCCGCCTCTTCAGAACCGTGCCATCTGTGCGTCAACGGGGCTAGTCTCAATGCCCGCGACGGACGCAACGCAAATGCCGCCCTGCTCGTTAACGTCACGCCTGAGGACCTTCCCAACGATGACCCGCTCGCCGGCATCGAGCTCCAGCGTGCCTGCGAGGCGGCCGCCTATCGCCTGGGCGGTTCCAACTGGAACGCACCGGCACAACTCGTCGGAGATTTCCTCGCAGGACGCGCCAGCAAGGCGCCCGGAAAGGTAAAGCCCACCTATCCGCTTGGTGTGACCTGGACGGCAATTGACGAAGCCCTGCCGCAGCATATCGTCGAGTCGCTCCGCCTGGGACTTCCCCTACTCGGAAAAAAGCTACGAGGCTACGACCGCCCCGATGCCGTTCTTACCGGCGTGGAGACTCGTTCGAGCTCACCGGTTACTGTCACCCGAGACCGAACGTGCCATGCCGTGTCGACCCCGGGCCTCTACCCTTGTGGCGAGGGAGCTGGATATGCCGGCGGCATCATGAGCGCGGCCACCGACGGCATCCGTTGTGCCGAAGCCCTGATCGCGGACCTCTAACGCACGAATTTCTGCGCGCAAAAGACACAGGCCCCGAGCTCCACAGGGAACTCGGGGCCTGTTCGCTATTTCTTAAACCGTGCACCCTGGCGTTTTCTGCCCGATGCGAACGTGGAACCCTTGCGGGCCTGCGAACGTAAGCGCTCGATCGTCTCGTCCTCAGACGCGCCCTCGAGCATCGCCCGAATCTGAACGACGGCATCGCGCAGGCGCGCCGCCTCCTCAAAGTCCATGGCGGCAGAAGCGTTGCGCATATCCTCTTCCATGGTTTCGACGATCCGCACAAGCTCGTCATGCGGCAGTTCTTCCAACTGCTCCGCAAGTGTCTGCTCGGGTGCCACCGTTTCCGGCACGCCGCCCTCGCCCGACTCATCGGGCGTATAGAATGCGCCATGACCAAGAGAGTCGCCCTTCGAGCGCCCCTTGGAACCCACAGTTTTTTCGGCCTCGGCAATAAAACTTGAGATGTCGTTGATGGCCTTGCGCACTGTCTTGGGCACAATGCCATGCTCTTCGTTATATGCCATCTGAATCTCGCGGCGGCGCCGCGTCTCCTCGATGGCCTCTTTCATCGAATCGGTCACAACGTCCGCATACATGATGACTTCGCCATCGGCGTTACGGGCCGCGCGGCCAATCGTCTGAATCAGCGAACGGCGGTTGCGCAAGAAGCCTTCCTTATCGGCATCGAGAATTGCCACCAGTGAGACCTCGGGAAGATCCAAGCCCTCGCGAAGCAGGTTGATGCCAACGAGGACATCGATCTTGCCCTCGCGCAGCGTTCGCAGGATCTCGACACGGTCCATTGTCGCCGTATCAGAGTGCATGTAATTGACCTTAATGCCCGCGTCGAGCAGATGGTCGGTCAGGTCCTCGGCCATGCGCTTGGTCAACGTGGTCACCAGCACGCGCTCCTTGCGGGCAACGCGCTCGCGAATCTCGTCCTCAAGATCGTCAATCTGGCCGCGTACTGGACGCACGTCGATCTTGGGGTCGAGCAGGCCGGTCGGACGAATAATCTGCTCCACGTCGTTTTGGCTCACCCGCAGCTCGTAGTCGCCCGGCGTGGCCGAAACATAGATAAACTGGGGTATCCTTGCCTCAAACTCATCGAAACGAAGCGGGCGGTTATCGAGCGCCGAGGGCAGGCGAAAACCGTGTTCCACCAGCGTCACCTTACGCGAGCGGTCACCTTCGTGCATGCCGCGAATCTGCGGTACCGTCACATGGCTCTCATCGATGATGCAGAGCATATCCTTAGGAAAGTAATCGATTAGGGTAAACGGCGGCTCACCCGGCTTGCGACCGTCCAGATGACGCGAGTAGTTCTCGATGCCGTTGCAAAAGCCCATCGTCTCGAGCATCTCAAGATCATAATCGGTGCGCTGCTGCAGACGCTGCGCCTCGAGCAACTTGTCGGTCGCCTTGAGCTCCGCCACGCGCTTCTCGCACTCTTCGCTGATCGATTTCAGAGCCGCTTTGACCTTCGGCTTCTCGGTCACATAGTGTGATGCCGGCCATACGGGGATGGCCTCGTACTCACGAAGCATTTCACCGGTGACCTCATCGATCTCGGCAATCAGCTCGACCTCGTCGCCAAAGAACTCAAACCGCAACGGATGCTCGGCATAAGGCGGATACACGTCGACAACATCGCCGCGCACGCGGAACGTGCCGCGCGCCAAGTCATAGTCATTGCGATCATATTGAATGTCGATAAGTGCATGGATAAAGTCATCGCGCTCGAGCGGCACCTTCTTGTCGACGTTTGGAGCCAGACCCGCATAGTCCTCAGGAGAGCCAATGCCATAGATACACGAGACCGATGCGACAACGATCACATCGCGTCGAGAGAGCAGCGATGCGGTCGCCTGATGTCGCAGCATCTCAACCTCTTCGTTAATCGAGGAGTCTTTCTCGATATATGTATCGCTTTGCGGCACATACGCCTCGGGCTGATAGTAGTCGTAGTACGAGACGAAGTAGACCACAGCGTTGTTGGGAAAGAACTCTTTGAGCTCGCTCGCAAGCTGAGCGGCAAGCGTTTTATTCGGAGCCATGACCAGCGTCGGCTTTCCCAGGGCCTCAATAGTCTTTGCCATCGTGAAGGTCTTGCCCGAACCAGTCACACCCAGCAAAACCTGATAGCGATCTCCGTCCCTCACGCCCTGCACAAGCGACTCAATGGCCTTGGGCTGGGAACCGGCAGGCTCATAGGGGGAAACGACTTCAAACGGCACCTCAGCGCCCTCAACGCCAAAGCGCTTAAGTTCACCACCAACGCGTTCTACTTCAAATTCCGCCATGGATACTCCTAACTCATATATCTGCAGTATACGCAGGCGGCAGGCATAGTCCTATACGAACCGATCGGGATAGAGGGTCTTGTAGCGAACCCAGGCATTATTGACACGAATCAGATACGCCTGCGTCTCGGGAAAGGTGATTGCATTATGAAGCGACGTGCTCTGCTGCGCCCATCCGTCGACATTGCCCATGCCGGCGTTATAGGCGGCAATGGCACTGTCAGTCGACCCGTTAAAATACGTTAGAAGATACGAAAGATACGCACAGCCAAACTCGATGTTCGTAGCGGGATCGTTAAGGCTGTCGGCTGAATACTCGCTACCATCGACAAGACCCTTGGCAATCATATCCTGGGCAGTCTCGGGCATCAGCTGCATCAATCCCTGAGCACCCTGATTCGACTCGGCCTCGGGATCCCAATTCGATTCAGACTTAATGACAGCGCACACCAGATACGGATCCAGATTATGCGAAATACTGGATTGCTTTACATACACCTCGTAGTCAATCGGATACAGCGGCTTAAAGAAAGCGGCAGGGGCACACGAGTAGACGAGCGAAATAAGGCCGAAGACGAACACAACGGCAAGTGGCGCCACGCGATACCACGTAAAGAAACGTGCCTTAGGCATCGGCCTCCTCCTTATCCACTACATCCCCGAACCCATGGCGCGAAAGCCATGCGTCCAGTTGTTCAAAGAGCGAGTTATCGTCTGCCGCATTGTCAATCACAGTTGTAGCGAGATTGCACAGCGCAGACTCTTCGGGCTGGCAAGCAGAACGGGCATCGAAATCAGATGGCTCCATGCCACGTTGAATAGCGCGCTCGCGACGAACTGACAAAGGGGCGCTGATGACCAAAATTTCATCAGCCAAGCCAAATGCATCCTCAAAACCAGTCGGAGCAGAAACCTCGACCACTGCAAAGCGATAACGAGGAGATGAAACCGTACAACAAACCGGATCGAGAATCCTAAGCGAAAGCTGTTCAATGAGAACGGGATGCACAATGCCATTGAGCCGTGCGACCGAATCAGGAGAAGCGAAAGCTCGAGAAGCGAGGATGCCGCGGCGAATGCCGCCATCCTCATCCAAAATGTCCCAACCGAATTCATCCGCGAGAGCATTGACGATATCAGAGCCCGGAACATACAGCGATTTTGCAAGCTCATCCAGATCGATTAGCATAGCGCCACGAGATTCGAAATAGCGGCAGGCAGTCGACTTACCCGAAGCAATATTGCCCAAGACAAATACGGTAAACATCAAGCCCTCCCTAACGCCAATGCGAGTAATTATCGCTCAAATACACTAGAAGGACTCAAAATACAGCCAAACAGTAAGAGCGCATACGGGGGGGGGAAGGTAGTGTCGAGAAAGTTGGTGTAGAGCCCCATCCGAAGCGAG
>CALFDL010000073.1 GCA_937950415.1 uncultured Collinsella sp.
CCTGCTGGCAAAGAGGGGGCCGTGCCAGTGCTTGCACCAGACATCGAGGCCCTTGATGTGATCGCTATGCTCGTGGGTAATAAGAAGAGCCGAGACGTTGTCTGCCGAGAGTCCCAGCTCTGCCATACGCTTTAATGTCTCGCGACGTGACAGGCCGTCATCGATCATGATGAGCCCCTGAGGCCCCTCGACGAGTGCGCAGTTGCCTTTTGAGCCGCTGCCGAGGATATGAAGGTGCAGGCGAGACATAAGATTCCAAAGGATACAATGGGTGCGGACGAATAGAGGAGGAAGCGAATGCCAACGGTATCTCAGCACTATGGACATCATGCCGCACCGAGGACGGATAAGAACGTTCTGGCAACGCGGCAGACCGCTGCCCCCGTAGTGCTCATGGTATCAGGCGGTGCGGACTCGACGGCGCTGCTCCTTATGGCTTGCACATCAAAGCTGGATATCCAGGACGGGCGCGGCATCGCTTCCATTGCACGCGAGCGTTTGCACGTGCTGCATGTGAACCATCATCTGCGCGGGGAGGCATCCGATGGCGACGAGGCCTTTGTACGTGATTTGTGCGTGCAATACGGCTTGCCGCTGTGCGTTGAGCATGCCTATTTTGATGACGAATCGGGCAATATCGAGGCTGCGGCCCGCGAGGTGCGCTATGCCGCGGCACGGAGATATGTTCGCGAACTTTGTGCCGAATCGGGCGCACCGCGGACGGCGGCTCGTATCTGTACCGCGCATACCTCGTCGGACCGCGCGGAAACATTTTTGATGAATGCCATTAAAGGGTCGGGTCCCGCGGGTCTATCAAGCATTCCACGCCGTCGGAACATTTTGGTGCGCCCCTTGCTCGACCTCACGCATGATGAGCTCGTGAGCTATCTGCAGGTGCACGGTCAGCCATGGCGGGAAGATGAAAGCAACGAGGACGTTTCGTACCTGCGTAACTATGTGCGCCATCGGGTGATGCCGGTGGTGGCGCAGCGCAATACGAACGTCTGTAAGACGATTGGTGCCGCTTGCGAGATTTTGGGTGACGAAGATGCGTTTCTGTCCCAGCTGTCGGCACAGGCGTTTCGAAGCTGTTTGCGTAAAGAGACGGCGGGCGCGCTGGTGCTCGATGCCAGGCGCCTTGCTGCGGCCGAGGTGGTAATCGCGCGGCGCATCGTGCGACTGGCGATTAAGCGCATCGATCCGGACGCTCGTCCAGAGATGCGACATGTGGAGCGAGTCCTTTCCTGCGTTGCCGAGGGCGCCGGCTCGGTCACGCTTCCGGCGGGGATTGACGCACGCGTTGAGTTTGGCATGCTGGCGTTTAAGGCGCCGGCGGCTCGCGAGGGCCTGGTCGCGGACTGGGTTACCGTACCCGGTCGTTTGCCGTTGGGCGGGGGGCGCATGCTGGTCACAGAACCGATGGCCGTTGAGCCGGGATGCGATATCGTGCGCCGCGCCCGTGAGCTTGCGGCTGCCGGGGAAGTGACAGCTTTGGTAGACGCGGCTGCCTTGGGTTTTGCCGACAGCGATAGTGAGCGGATCCTGGCGGGCTCGCGTGGCGAGATCCCTGTCGAGGCGCGATTGGCGCGCCTGTGGGTGGACGGTCCCGCACCGGGAGACGTGATGTGCCCGTTAGGGATGAGTGGCCGAAGCAAGAAAGTATCCGACTTGCTAGGTGAGGCTCGCATTCCCGTTTCCGAGCGCGCCGGCGTGCCCATGGTGAGGACGGCGCCGGGAGGTGCCGTGGTGTGGGTCGCCGGAGTTCGCGCGGACGAGCGTTTTAAGTGCACGGCCGCAACGCGCGTGGCATATCTGCTTCGTGTGGTCGATGCGGAATAGCGTCCCACGCCAGCTATTCTGTGCGACGTTGACGGTATTCCCGCGCTGATGGCGTACGGGCTGGAAAATATACCCCGTGCGCTGCTAGAATGTGTAGTTCGCGTCCATACGGCGGTGTGTGGGCGATTAAGCACAAGAAAGGGTTGTCATGGCTTCTCAACATCCGGATATCGAGAAGGTTCTGTTCACGCAGGAGGATATCGACGGTATCGTCTCTCGCTTGGGCGAGCAGATTACGCGCGACTATGCGGGTAAGGATCTGGTGCTGATTGCGGTCCTGCGCGGCGCCGTGGTCTTTATGGGCGACCTGATGCGCAAGATCGAGCTGCCGACCAACATCGATTTCATGGCTGTTTCGAGCTACGGCGACGGAGTGAAGTCCTCCGGTATCGTGCGTATCATTAAGGACCTGGATATCGACATCCGCGGTCGCGACGTGCTGATCGTCGAGGACATTCTGGACTCGGGCCTGACGCTCAAGTATCTGATGAAGAACCTCGAGAGCCGCAAGCCTGCTTCTCTGGAGGTCGCCGCCTTCCTGTGGAAGGACGTTGCGGACCGTACCTCGGCCGTCACGCCCAAGTATGTTGGAACCCATTGCCCCGATGCCTTTGTGGTGGGCTACGGCCTCGACTATGCCGAGCGCTACCGCAACCTTCCGTATCTGGGCATTTTGAAACCGGAGGTTTATTCGTAAGATGCCCGACGACCGTAACGATAACAATTCCCAGACTCCCCGGGACCCTAAGATCCCGGGGATGCCCGGAGGCAAAAAGCCCACGCGTACGGGCTGGCTGTATTTTATTTTGGCTTGCGCGCTTCTGGGCTACGCCTTCTTTAACATGGGCTCCGGCTTTGCCAATTCCAGCAATACCGTTAAGCTCGCGACGAGCGAGATGGTGAGCGCCATCAAGCAGGATCGCGTCGAAGATCTGACCTATACGGTTCAAGACGGAAGCGTGACGGGTCATTACTGGAAGACGAAGAAGGACAAGGGCGATACGAGCGAGCTCAAGAGCTTCTCCTCGACCTATGTCGGCTCCGATTCGCTTGCCGAGCTCATGGCGGAGCATCCCGATACCAAGTACATCGTCAACACCAACGATCCCGATTTTTGGGGCGACTTGGCGATGAGTGTGCTTCCGACGATTGCCCTTATCGCCATCATGTTCTACTTTATGCGCCAGATGATGGGCGCCAACAACAGGAACATGCAGTTTGGCAAGACCAACGCCAAGACCAACGAGGCCACACGCCCCAAGGTCAAGTTTGAAGACGTTGCCGGCGTGGACGAGGCAGTCGAGGAGCTCGAGGAGATCCGTGACTTTTTGAGCGATCCGGATCGCTATCGCAAGCTGGGCGCCAAGATTCCGCGCGGCGTGTTGCTCGTGGGCCCTCCGGGCACCGGTAAAACGCTGCTGGCCAAGGCCGTTGCCGGCGAGGCGGGCGTGCCGTTCTTTAGCATCTCGGGTTCCGACTTTGTCGAGATGTTCGTGGGTGTCGGCGCCAGCCGCGTGCGCGACCTCTTTAAGGAGGCCAAGTCCCAGGCCCCGTCGATCATCTTCATCGATGAGATCGATGCTGTGGGACGTCAGCGCGGAGCCGGCTTGGGCGGCGGCCACGACGAGCGCGAGCAGACCCTGAACCAGCTG
>CALFDL010000074.1 GCA_937950415.1 uncultured Collinsella sp.
CCGTCATCGCCGCTATAACCGTTACCTCACATGCCTCGGATGCCATGGTCGCTATTCCGTTTTGGCTCGAGATGTTCGCTGTTGTCGCTGCATCGATCTCGGGCGTGCTGGTTGCGCGCGAGCATAAGCTCGACCTGGTGGGTGCAGTTGCGCTCGCCGTGGTCTGCGGACTGGGCGGCGGTCTTTTACGCGATATGACGCTGCAGGTAGGCAACGTCTACATCCTCAACCAGCCGATGGCGCTCCCGCTTTCCATTGCCACGGCAGCCATCATCTATATCTTCCCGGCTATCGTCGACAAGCCCGAAAAACTCATCCCCTTGCTCGACATCATCTCGGTCGGCATCTATGCGGCAACCGGCGCAGACAAGGCGCTGGTCTACGGCTTTGCGCCGGCGGTGTGCATCATGATGGGCTTTTTTACCGCGGTGGGCGGCGGCATGCTGCGCGACGGTTTTATGGGCGTGGTTCCGGGCATTTTCCAACGCACTAACTTTTATGCCATCGCGGCCATCGCCGGATCGACAAGCTATGTGTGTCTCGTTATGAGCGGCATCATGAGCAATGTCGCCGCGCTGGTCGTATGCGTTGTCGTGACCATGAGCCTGCGCTGGCTCTCGCTGCGCTTTGACATCAAAAGCCCCACCGAAGAAGACATCGCGCGCTTTTTGCACCGTAAAAAGTAGGCAGCACGACACAACCCCTCGAAATGCAACCGAGAGGTTCTTTTAGAGCGCCCACGCGTTGGGTACCCTGTTAGATGCATATCGAGCATCTGACGAAGGATTCACTATGCCCTGTAATCAATTCCCGTTGACCCAGCGCCGTAAAGCATGGGGCCGCATCACCATCCTGTTCGCGCTCATCGCGCTCGCGCTCACCGCACTTCCCACGGCGTCGTTCGCCGGCACAGACACCGCCGGCAACGTACTTGCAACCGAAGCTGACTCGGATCCGTCCAGCGCCGAGGGTGACCTGTACTGGGCCGGCCAAAGCCTTAACCTAGACGATGCCTCCATCGGCCGCGATATTATCGCGGCGGGCGAGAGCCTATCGATTCGCGACTGCACCGTAGGCGGCGCTATTCGCCTGGCGGCGCGCACCATCGATATCTCCAAAACCGCAATTGATGGCAGCGTCACGGTGGCCGGCCAGCACGTTGTGCTCAACACCGGTAGCACCGCCAACTGTTTCTATGCGATGGGCGAGACGGTTGCTCTGCGCGGCTCCGCCAGGTCGGCAGCGCTTGCGGGCGATACGGTGACTATCGATGGCACCGTCGAGGGCGATGTTGAGGTTTGGGCCGACAAGCTCATCCTGGGCAAGAACGCCCACATCACCGGCACCGTGAACG
>CALFDL010000075.1 GCA_937950415.1 uncultured Collinsella sp.
GGGTCCGACGAGGGTTCGGCCGAGCACGAGGACAAGGGAAGCGCCAAGGAGAAGCCTGCCGCCGACGGGGATGAGGCGGATGAGCCTGAGCAGACCGGCAGCAGCGTAAAAGTCGACCTCAATGACCAGGCAACCTATGCCGCCGCGAATCTGTTCCTGTCGAACTTTACGGAGGAGCACTTCGATCGGGACTGGTATCAGACGGGCGGCTTCGATTCGACTGACGGCCTTTCTGATGACGAGAAATACAAGCTGGTTAAGTTTATCTGGTGCCATTTTATTGACAACGCGCCGTATCGAATCGAGAAAGGCGACTATGACAACGGTAATAGCCAGCGTGTGGCGACTGATGTGATCAATAGGAAACTCAACCGCTTGACGGGTCTGACGCTTTCCGATGCCGATATGACTTATGACAGAACGCCGGAGGGGCAGGCGATTCCTGATTCGGCCGAAGCGCATGGTGGGTACTTGTATCTGAAACAGGAATATGGCCAGGGAAATTACAACCCACCGTGTGCCATCGTTACGGGCACGACTGACCTTGGCGACAACATCTACGAGCTCACCTATGAGGTCTACAGTGCTGGCGGCATGTTACTTCCTTCCGACATCCCCGAGAGCACTTACGGCCTGCCAAAGAACCAGTTCATCGCCGCAATTCAAGCGGACGCATCCATGGGCCGTACCGAGACTTGCACGGTCCGCGTCGCACAGGGTGACGGCGCCCCGACCTTCACACTGCTTAAAATGGGCGTCTACGATTAGACTCGGCGTATAGCTCACTCTGATAACGCCAGGCGACTCGTCCGTCTGGCGTTTTTGTTGCGGGGCTGGGCATGCGCTTGAGCTGGAGTATTTGTCGCCTCCTGCCGCCTCATGCAAAAATGTGTTGCTAATTTAGAAGCCTATTCAAGCGCGCCGAAGTCGTGGCGTGCTGGCGTAGCATGAGCAAAAAATCAAGCAATGGAGGGTAACGTGACAACATCGAAGACGCGAGAGCTCGAGGATGACTTTGAGCGCATCGTGCGCACGCGCGAAGGCGACCTACCTGGTCGGCGTAAAGGCGACGAATACTTGTCTCAAACCCATGCGCTCTACCATGGCGACCCTGCGCCCTGGGCTCTGACGCCAAAGATATTCGACAAGGATATGACGGCGATTCTTAAGGAGGCCGCCGAGCGCATGTACGGCATTATGGACAAGGTGACGCGGGCGTTTTGTTCCGATACCTCCGTGCGTGCGTGGTTTCGCATGGATCCGGCTTTTGCTGACCTGTGTGCTATGGATGCCGGCTATGATTGCCAGATTCCCCTTGCGCGCGTTGATATCTTTCTTGACGAGGATACCGGTTCGTATACGTTTTGCGAGCTCAATACCGACGGCAGTGCCGGAATGGTAGTGACCGATGCGGTCTGCCAGGCAGTGCGAATGACGCCTTCCTTTGAGGAGTTTGCATCAGACCATCCCGGCTTTCGGCAGTACGATTTGTGCGGTAGCTGGATAGATGCATTGTTTGAGACCTATGCAGAGTGGGAACTGGCCCATCCTCGCCGCACCGAGGATAGTGCGCGATCGGACGATGGGGCCCACGTTGACGAGGGGTTTTATGCACCGCAATCAAAGATATATCCCGCTTCGGTGGCAATCGTCGACTATTCGGAAAGCATCGACTTGGAAGATGCGGCTCATTTTGTTGACCTTATGAGACGGCGGGGTGTAGTCGCACGCTTTGCGGATGTGCGCGACCTGCGGATTGGCGAAGGCGAGGGCGGTGCTAGGCGGCTGTGCGATGCCGTCGGCCCTATTGATTGCGTTTGGCGGCGCGCGGTGACTGGCGAGTTGTGGGATAAGCCGTGCGATGGACGCTCGGCCTTAATTGAGGCGGCTCAAGAAGGGATCGCGTGCATCGTCGGGGGATTTAGAACGTGGCCGTGTGCGACTAAGACCGTATTTGCATTTCTGTGGTCTCGAGCCGGGCAGTCCTTGTTGAGCCCGGAGGAGCAATCGTTTGTACGGGAGCATGTGCCCTATACCGAGATTTTGGACGAAAGCACCCAGTTGTCGAGATTTGCCGAAAAGGACCGATGGATCGTCAAGCCGTGCGGCGGCTACAATGCGGTTGGCGTTGTCGCTGGTTTGGATGCCACGGAACAGGAATGGTCCCAGGTGCTTGCTCGTGCTGCGGCCGCTGGGGCGATTGTGCAGGAGTATGCTCAGCAGTATCAGACTCCCTGCTTGCGCGGAACGCTTGTCGATGGGCCGCATCGAGGAGAGGCGCCCAAAGGACTTGTGGATGATCTTGGTTTTGCGCCCGCTTCTAATATGGAAGGCCTGTACCTGTATCGCGGCCGTTTTGCGGGCGTGTACACACGCGTCGGCTTTGCCAACACCATAGGAGAGTGGACGAGCCGTTTGAACGTTGCGAGCTTTTTTGAGGAATAGCCGTTTCTTGGGGAGCTTTCCGTGGTTGCGGCGTTCGACGTGACGGGGAGATTTTGGCGAAGCCGGCGAGTCCAGTTCTATCTGGCGTTTTTGTTGCGGGGCTGGGCGTACGCTTGAGCTGGAGTCCTCTCCATGCGCTACCATGACAGGCAACGAATTTGACGAACGACCCGCCGAGCTTGCC
>CALFDL010000076.1 GCA_937950415.1 uncultured Collinsella sp.
TGGTCATGCCCGACGATTGAACGTCAGATTGCCGCTTAGGGGCGTTTGCAGCGTCGGCCGGTTACGGCGTTTGGTAAAACGCCGTAACCTACTGAATGAGCATCGCGTCACCAAAGCTGAAGAAGCGGTAGCGCTCCTCGATGGCGGCGGCGTAGGCATCCATGATCTGGTCGCGGGTGGCAAGTGCGCTCACAAGCATCATGAGCGTGGAGCGCGGCACGTGGAAGTTCGTGATCAGCGCGTCGACCACGTGATAGGTCGAGCCGGGCATGAGGTAGAGCTGCGTCGTCGCGTTCTCGCGCACCACGATGTCACCGCGGCCGAGCGTATCGGCCCCGTCCTCGCGGCCCTCAAAATAGCGCGCCGTCACAGCCGGATCGGACACCGGCGCGTCCGCGTCAAACGCGCTCTCGAGCGAGCGCACTGCGGTAGTGCCGACGGCGATCACACGATGGCCCTCGGCCTTCGCCTTATGCACGGCGTCGACAACCTCCTGCGACACGTGGTAGCGCTCGGTGTGCATCACGTGCTGCGCGGGGTCGTCCTCCTCCACCAGACGGAAGGTATCGATACCCACCTCGAGCTCGACGGCGGCAAACTTGGCACCCTTGGCCTCGATGGCAGCCATGAGCTCGGGAGTAAAATGCAGACCCGCCGTGGGAGCAGCGGCCGAGTGCTCCTCCTTCATGGCGTAGACGGTCTGGTACTTCTCGGGATCGCCCTCGTAATCGGTAATGTAGGGCGGCAGCGGCACGTGGCCGGCAGCATGGATGGCCTCGTCGAGCGTGCGCGGGTCGCCGGCGGCATTGCAACCGGCCGGCTCAAAGCGTACCAGGCGGCCGCCGCGGCTATCGGTGACAAAGTCGACAACCTCGGCCGTCAGCACCACGGGAGCCCCCTCGGGCGCATGGGCGCCACCGGCGCGATACTCAATCTGAGCACCGGGCTTCAGGCGCTTGCCCGGCTTGACCAGGCACTCCCACACATGGCCGAGCGGATCCACATCCTCACGGCGCTTGAGCAGCAGCGTCTCGACCACGCCACCCGAGCAGGCTTTGCGACCGATCAGGCGGGCCGGCATCACGCGCGTCTGGTTGATGACGAGCACGTCGCCCGGCTCGATATAGTCGATGATGTCGCGGAAGATGCGGTGCTCAACAGTACCGCCGTGCTCCAGCGGCTTCCCCGCCTGGGAGCCTTTGCGATCCACCACCAGCAGGCGGCAGGAGTCGCGCGGCTCGGCAGGAGCCTGGGCAATCAGTTCCTCAGGAAGGTTGTAGTCAAAATCATCGGTACGCATAGACACGTCGGATACTCCTTATATAGCTAAAGTCCGCTCTACATCCTAGCAGGCTGACGTCCCAAACGAACTACTTTTTGGCGGCTTTGCGCTCGTCGCGGATGCGGGCGCGGTCCATGGCCGCCTCGACAGCAGAAAAGCGGCAGCCGCAGTAGTTCTGTCGATACATGCCCAGTTCGCGCGAACGGCGCGTAGCCTCGGGATAATACGGGCGAAAATCGCGAATGACCGGGGTGAGCCCACGTGCCGCCGCCAGGCGCTCGAGTACGTCATTACAGGTGTCGAACAGCTGGTACGGCGAGACGGCGAGCGTCGTACCCACATATTCAAACCCGCGCTCCTGGGCAACGCGGCATGCCTCGGCCAGACGCAGGGCATAGCACGCGCGACAGCGACGGGCTCGATCGGCGCCCAGCGGGGCCACGCCGGCCTCCCAGCGTTCGCGGTCCTCCCCCGCCTCGATAAGCTCGATGTCGCCATCGGCACACCACCGGCGCAGCTCGTCCAAACGGCGCCGCCATTCATCGCGCGGTTGAATATTGGGGTTGGTCCAGCAGATTGTGGGTTCAAACCCTTCCTCGCGCAGCAGGCGGACCGGCTCAAGCGAGCACGGCGCACAGCAGGCGTGCAACAACAACGGCTTCATCGACATCTCCTCACCCAAAAAAGCGCACGCCAAAGGACGTGTCCTCGCAGGCGACGATACGGCGATCGCGCAGAATGGTTCGCACGTAGTACCAGTCGCCCACGCACCCCGACAAATGCAAGCCAGCCGCCAGGTAGCACAGCAGCGGATAGCCCGAAAACGCAAACCCCAGGGCAAACGCTGCCGTCAAAAAGACCGTGGGCGCCAGGCAAATGGCCATGTAACGCCGACGCGAATACACAACGCCCTCGGCGCAGGCATAGATCATCGCCGTCTCGCGATTCGCCCCAAAGGTCACCTTCGCGCCCGCAGGCGCCAGCAGCTTAAAAAACACACCGTGCACCAGCTCGTGCACGGCAAATGAAGCCGCCGAAACCGCAGTCAAGCCGACCATCCAGCCCAAGACGGCCATCCAGCCGCCCGCCTCAGCCGCATCCAAGTCCGCAGGCCCGCCCAGCAGCATAAACACCGGCACCAGGCACACGGCAAACACCGCGATCACGGCCATCCCCCACACGAAGCAAGCGTGTAGAAAATCCTCGTCCTCAAACGCATGTATGTTGGAAATCTCATTCATAGCATCTTAGGATAGCGCCCCTGCCACGTACCCGTCCGCATGTGCGATAATGTCGAACGATATGCACGAATTGACCACCGCGTCGCCAGGCCTTGTGCCCGGCCGCGCTCTCACCATATGCGAAGGAGTCCCATGGCATCCAAATACTCCATGAACGACCGTCCCAGCTGGCCTCGCCGCGCCATCGTTACCGCCGGCGAGCCCTATGGCAACAAGGGCCTTCACTTTGGCCACGTTGGCGGCGTCTTTGTCCCGGCCGACTTCTTCGCCCGCTTCCTGCGCGACCGCCTGGGCCGCGAGAACGTCATCTTCACCTCGGGCACCGACTGCTACGGCTCGCCCATCATGGAGAGCTACCGCAAGCTCAAGGAGAACGAGGGCTACGACAAGTCCATTAACGAGTACGTCGAGTCCAATCACTCCCGCCAAGCAGCGACCCTCAACAACTACAACATCAGCTGCGACATCTACGGCGGCTCGGGCCTTGAGCCGGCTGCGCAGATTCACAACGAGGTGACTGCCGAGATTATCGAGCGCCTGCACGAGCAGGGCACCATCTCCAAGCGCTCCACGCTGCAGTTCTACGATGCCAAGGCCGGCACGTTCCTCAACGGCCGTCAGGTAATCGGCCGCTGTCCCATCCAGGGCTGCAAGTCCGAGAAGGCCTATGCCGACGAGTGCGACCTGGGCCACCAGTTTGAGCCCGAGGAGCTCATCGCGCCCAAGAGCCAGCTCACCGGCGAGGTGCCCGAGCTGCGCCCGGTCGACAATCTCTACTTCGACCTACCCGCCTACCTCGACTTTATGAAGACCTACACCGCCAAGCTCGCCCAGAACCCGCAGGTTCGCTCCGTGGTCTCCAAGACCATGGAGGAGTGGCTGCTGCCGGCCCAGCTCTATATCCAGAACAAGTTCCGCGAGGCCTTCGATGCCGTCGAGGATCAGCTTCCCGAGCACACCGTGCTGGAGCCCGAGGGCAACAAAAGCAGCTTTACCGTCACCTTCCCCAGCTGGAAGGAGCGCGACGACGCCCACGCGGTGCTCGCCAACGGTGGCGTGCGCTTCCGCAGCGGCAAGGCACTCGTGCCCTTCCGCATCACCGGCAACATCGACTGGGGCGTTCCGGTGCCCCAGGTCGACGGCGTCTCCGACGTCACCTGCTGGTGCTGGCCCGAGAGTCTGTGGGCGCCCATCAGCTATACGCGTACCGTGCTCGCACGCGATGCCAAGGCCGCCGGCGTGACCGAGGGCGTCGCCGCCCAGGATGCCGCCCTCATGGGCGAGCCCGCCGCCGACTCCACGCAGGTACCCGCACCCACCTACCAGCACAGCTCGCTCGACTGGCGCGACTGGTGGTGCTCTGACGACGCTCAGATTTACCAGTTCATCGGTCAGGACAACATCTATTTCTACTGCATCGCGCAGACCGCCATGTGGGAGGCCCTGGGCTGGAACCTCACGCAGAGCACCGTCAGCGCCTGCTACCACCTGCTCTACATGGGCAAAAAGGCCAGCTCGTCCTCGCAGACGCCTCCCCCGCCGGCAGACGACCTGCTCAACCACTACACCTGCGAGCAGATGCGTGCGCACTGGCTGTCGCTCGGCCTGTCCGAGAAGCCGGTAAGCTTTAGCCCCAAGGCATATGACACGCGCGTGACCGGCAAGGACAAGGACGGCAACGAGGTGCGCGCCTGCGACGACAAGCGCGTCATCGATCCCGCCCTTAAGGAGAGCGCCCTTTTGACCGGCGTCTTCAACCGCCTGGCCCGCAGCTGCTTCTACGGCGTTGCCATCAAGGAAGGCGACGAGAGCCCCTACCGCAACGGCTGCATCCCCGCTGGTGCCGCTTCTGACACCGTGGTCGAAGCCGCCCAGCAGGCAACCCTTGCCTTTGAGCAGGCCATGTACAAGTTCGAGACGCACCGCGCGCTCGCCGTGTGTGACGACTACCTGCGCGCCGCCAACAAGCGCTGGAGCGATGCCTCCAAGGCCGCCAACAAGCTCGAGGGTAACGAGGCAAACGCCGCAATGACGCAGGCCCTCGTCGACGCCTTTACCGAGCTGCGCGTAGCGACCGTCCTGATGCACGGTATTGTGCCGGCCGGCTGCGAGCTCATCTGCGAGTACTTCGACGTTGACCCGGTCGCCTTCTTTAGCTGGGATAACATCTTCGCCTCCACGGACGAATTTGTGGAGAGTCTGGGCGAGAAGCCCGGCGGGCACCGCGTAAAGCCACTGCCCCCGCGCTTCGACTTCTTCAGCAAGCACGAGAGCCAGTACTAAACACTCGACATGTAATGGAATGGGAAGGAAAGACGGATGTCCAAGCCGCGTCGTCGTAAGCAGAAAAAGCAGGTCAAGGCCGAGCTCAAGCTCAGGCAGTTTGCTGCTACCGAGCTTTCCGACCAGCTTGCCGCCCAACACTCCGCCGCCGACCTGCCGCGCTTTATGGTCGACACGGTCGCCGGCGCCTATGCGCCCGCCGATGCCGAGCTCATGATCGAGGGCTTCGGCGCCGCGGCCACACGCCCGGTCACGCTGCGCGCAAACACGCTCAAGGCAACCGTCGAGGACATCGCTGCGGCGCTCGATGCCGCCGGCATCGCCCACAACCCCGTCACCTGGTACCCAGACGCCTTCATCCTGCCCGAGGCCCAGGTTTCCGATCTGTGGGATCTCGACATCTACCGCGACGGCAAAATCTACCTGCAGAGCCTGTCGTCCATGATGCCGCCGCTGGTCCTGGGCGCTCAGGCAGGCGAGGACATCCTGGACATGTGCGCAGCCCCTGGCGGCAAGACGACGCAGATCGCCGCCCTCACGCAGGGGCAGGCGCACCTTACCGCCTGCGAGATGAGCATTCCCCGCGCCGAGAAGCTCGAAGCCAACCTCCACCGCCAAGGCGCAAAAAACGTGCCCGTCATGCGCACCGACGCACGCGAGCTCGACGAGTTCTTCCGCTTTGACCGCATCCTGCTCGACGCTCCCTGCACCGGCACGGGCACCGTCATCAGCGGCAACGAGAAAAGCCTGCGCGGCCTGACCGAGCAGCTGCTCGTCAAATGCGCCCGCTCGCAGCGTGCGCTTCTGGACCGCGCCATGGGAGCCCTCAAACCGGGCGGCACGCTCGTCTATTCGACTTGTTCGATCTTGCCGCAGGAAAACGAGGACGCCCTGCAAGAGGCCCTCGACAAGCATATGGACTGCGAGCTCATCCCCCTCGACGGCACGCCAAGCGAAAGTGAGGCACGCCGCGCCCAGGAAGCTGGCGAGGAGCCGCGCATCGAGTCCAACGCCCTGACCGAGGCCATTGCCGCGGGTCAGGTATCGGCCATCGCCAACGGCCTGCCCGGCACGCTCACCATTCCGCCCAGCCGCGAATTTGAGGGCTTCTACATTGCCCTGATCCGAAAACGCAGCTAGCGCACGGATCCAAAACTCAACAAGCTATCTCCGTGCGCGTTTGCCCTGCTGGTCGCGATGCTGTTTAAGCATCGCGCGCTCCTTGCGTTCGGCCCTTTTGCCCTTAATGGCCGTGACCACAAAGTAGATGACCGCGGCGGCAACGATTGCGCCCACACACAGGCCAATCGAGCCAAACATTGCTGTCAATTCCATACCGCGTCACCTCTCTTTTAAACGGGACATTCAAGATAGCACCTCAATACCCGCCACCACAGCTCCTTCACGTTCGCCGGCCCTTCGGTCTAACGGATGGCGCGGCGGGGAAAAATCAACTTGTCAAACGATTTAGCATTCGCAATTCCGGCTGCATCGTGCCGGCCGTCGTCACACAGAATCGAGTCTCCATGGACACCCTCAACGACCTAAACGAGCGCGTCGACGCCTTTGTCGGCACCAGCTCCTTCGACACGCCTGCCACGGCAAACGACCAAGATCCCATCGATGTGCCCGCCGAGGTTCACGAGGACATCGTCGCCTCGGTCGATTTCTCCGAGGTCGAGCTCGCAGACGAGTTCACTGAGCCCCAGGTAGCCGTGACCCCCAACGGACTGCTTCCCATGGAGCCGCTGCCCATCGACGGGCGCCTGCGCAAGGCGGCCCTTCGCATGCCTGACGAGATTGAGGAGGCCAGCGGCTTCACGCTCTTCGGCCGTCGTATCAAATCGCTCATCTACACCACCGACGTCGCGGTCATCCGCAACTCCAACGCCGATGCCGTCTTTGCCGTTTACCCCTTCACGCCGCAGCCCGCCATTACGCAGGCGCTGCTGACCGTCGCCGAGTGCCCGGTCTTCGTAGGCGTGGGCGGTGGCACCACCACCGGCAAGCGCTCCGTTCAGATGGCAGCCGTCTCCGAGATGCAGGGCGCGGCGGGCTGTGTGGTCAACTCCCCCGCCACCGCCGAGATGGTCGAGCACATCACCAACATCGCCGACATCCCCGTCATCGCTACGGTCGTTCGCTGCGACGACGATGCCCACGCCAAGGTGCGCGCCGGCGCCAAGATTCTTAACATCGCCGCTGGCAAAAACACGCCGCAAGTCCTGCGTGAACTGCGCGAGCACTATCCCAACCTGCCGCTCATCGCGCCGGGCGGCAAGACGCCCGAGAGCATTCGCGAGACCATCGCCGCCGGCGCCAACGCCATCATCTGGACGCCGCCTTCGGCCCAGCAGCTACAGACCGACATGATGCAGCGTTATCGCAAGATGAAGGAAGACGCCACACCTGTCATCTCGCGCGACGATGTGCCCATTATCGACCAGGTCGCCGCCGCCGAAGTCAGCCAGGTCGAGAACATGAATCCCGACGTGCCGATTCCCGACGAGGTCATCGAGCGCGTCGCTTCGATCCACGAGCGCGTCGAGGAGCGTCGCGCCAACCGCGGCCTCAAGCCGTCACTGCACGGCTTCTTCTTCCGCGGAAAGAAACGCTAATCGTAACAGCAAGGCCCGCCCCACAAACGTGAGGCGGGCCGTTTTCGTTTGAGCAATCATGCAGCGATGTGATGGGGCAAACTAATCCACGCGCTTGTCGCCCATAAAGAAGAGCGCCACCGTACCAGGTCCGGTATGCGAGCCAATCAGAGTACCGATGTTATTGATCTCAATCTTGCCTTTAAGCTGCGGAATCTGTTCCTCGATCAGCGCCGCAACTGCCTCGGCATCCTCGCGGCACGCCGAGTGCGACATGACGCACTTACCCGAATAATCCGCACCGTCCTGCACGTGTGCCATCATGGTCTTAGCCATCTCGGAAATCGCGCGCTTCTTAGTGCGAATCTTCTCACGTGGCGACAGCCCACCTTCGCAATCGACCGTCATAAGCGGGCAAATCTTAAGCGCCGTGCCGATGATCGCGCTCGCGGCCGAAATGCGACCGCCGCGCAGGTAGCTCGACAGATCGGTCGAGAAGAACCAGTGGTGCAGGTTGAGTTTATGCTCCTCAATCCAAGCGGCCGTCTCGTCGAGTGAAGCCCCGCTATCGCGCACGTCGGCGGCACATTCCGCCAGCAGGCCAAAGCCCGAAGACGCCGCCAGCGAATCGATGACGCGCACCTTGCCGCCCTGGGGATAGCGATCCGCGAGCATCTGCGCCGCGACGCAGGCCGATCCATACGTGCCCGAAATACCCGACGACAACGTCAGGTGCAGCACGTCTTTACCCTCGGCAACAAACGGCTCCCAAAACTCCTCGTACTCACCCACGCTCACCTGAGACGTCTTGGGCATGGCGCCTGCGGCAATCTGGGCAAAAAACTCGTCCGGCGTAATCGACTGATACAGATCGTCCGTATAGACAACATCGTCGATCTCGTAATGAAAACACACGACAGGGATATTGCGCGATTCAAAGAACTCCCGAGTTCGATCGGCGGCGGATTCACAGGTCAGGACAAAATCACTCATATGAGGCTCCTTACTCATTGCTGCGCAAATTATCGCACAGTGAGCCTACATACGGTACATATGTCCACTATTTACCAAATCGAACCAAAAATAGCGAACATCTTTACCACCATCGTTTCCACCGACCCCACGCATAAATATCTGAGAAAACACCCTCTATCGTCTCCACCCAACCGACATATCTACCTTCACTAAATCGATTTACCAAACCGTTCAGCCGACAATTCAGCCGCTGGCGCAAAATCGAAACAAAAGCGGCGCATACTGATAAACGTTTGACGCTGTTTATCAGTTTTACCAGCCCCATCGGAAGGTGTTTCATGGTCGCATTCGATCGCAACCCGCAAGACTTCAAGTATCTGCGCCTGCTGTCGAGACAGTTTCCCACCGAGCAATCCGCGTTTACCGAGATCATCAACCTCTCGGCCATCCTCAACCTGCCCAAAGGCACTGAGCATTTTATGAGCGACGTGCATGGCGAGTACGAAGCCTTTATGCACATCCTCAACAACTGCTCGGGCGTCGTGCGCGAGCATGTCGACGAAATCTTTGGCGAAACGCTCTCCTTTGACGAGAAGGGCGAGCTATGCACGCTCATCTACTACCCGCGCGAGAAGATCGAGCTGGTCCGCAGCCAGCGCGAGGACTCGCCCACCTGGTACAAGACGATGCTTGACCAGCTCATCATGGTCGCTCGTTCGCTTTCAAGCCGCTACACGCGCTCCAAGGTGCGTAAGGCCATCCCACGCGATTACGCCTACATCATCGACGAGCTGCTACACACGCATCCGGACGAGAACAACTATCGCGTGCGCTATCACGAGCGCATCGTGGAGTCCATTCTGGAGACCGCCAGCGCCGACGACTTTATCGAGTCGCTTGCCTCGCTCATCAAGCGCCTGGCCGTCGACCACCTGCACCTGGTGGGCGACATCTTCGACCGCGGCGGCGGTGCGGCCAAGATTATGGACCGCCTGCTCACCTACCATTCGCTCGACATCCAGTGGGGCAACCACGACCTGCTGTGGATGGGCGCTGCGGCCGGTGAGCCTGCCTGCATCGCCACGGTGCTGCGCAACAACCTACGCTACGACAATTACGAGATCCTGGAGAACGACTACGGCATCTCGCTGCGTGAGCTTGTCGCCTTTGCCGATGCCACCTATACCGCCGGTGAGTCCATCACCCCGCTGATCAAGGCCATCAACGTGCTGCTCTTTAAGCTCGAGGGCCAGATTATCCAGCGCCACCCTGAGTTCGATATGACCGACCGCCTGCTACTCGACAAGATCGACCACGACACCGGCACGGTCACGCTCGCCGACGGCAGCGTGTGGCCGCTCACGACCAACGACTTCCCCACCGTCGACCCGACGGACCCCTATACGCTCACGTCTCAGGAGCAGCACATCATCGACAAGCTCGTGTCCGAGTTTGTCACCGCCGATCACCTGCATCGCCATATCGATTTCCTCTATTCCCACGGCTCGATGTACAAGGTCGCCAACGGCAACCTGCTCTTCCACGGCTGCGTTCCGCTCAACGAAGACGGCACCTTTAGCAGCATGAACTGCCTGGGCACCTGGCACGCTGGCCGCGATTATCTCGATTTTTGCGACCACATCGCCCGCCGCGCCTGGCGCATGGGCGACCGTGACGCCCTCGACTGGATGTGGTACCTGTGGATTGGCTTTAACTCACCCGCCAGCGGACGCCTGGTGCGTACCTTTGAGCGCGCCTATATCGCCGATAAGAGCACCTGGGTCGAGCCGATGGACCCGTACTTTACACTTACCAAGTCGCCCTCGGTCTGCGACGACATCATGCGCGAGTTTGGCGTCGCGCCCATGGCATGTTCACCGACCGGTCACATCATCAACGGCCACACGCCCGTTAAAACCACCAAGGGCGAGCAGCCCATCCGAGCCGAGGGAAAGCTGCTGGTCATCGATGGCGGCTTCTGCCGCGCTTACCATCCCAAGACGGGCATCGCCGGCTATACGCTCATCTCGAGCTCGCGCGGCTGCCGCCTCAAGTCGCACCGGGCCTTTACGACGGTTGCCGAGGCACTCACACGCAACGTGGACATCGAGAGCGAGACCAACCGCTTTGACGAGGCCGACCGTCGCCGCATGGTGAGCGACACCGATACCGGCGCCAAGATTCGCAGCCAGATCCAGGACCTGCGCCAGCTGCTCGATGCATATAGAAACGGTGCTATCGAACAGCGCGCCTAGCCTCGCCTGCGGGGATTGGCTAAACTGTGCCAAGTTTGTCATCCCCGCGGCGCTTCGGCGCCAGCTTAAGGCAGGTACCATGCAAAAGCTCCTTGCGCAGATCATGAAATTTGGCGTCGTCGGTGTCATTGCCACGGTTATCGACTTTGGCATTATGAATCTGCTCCACTACGGTCTGGGCCTCAACATCCTAATCGCCAACACCAGCGGCTTTATCATCTCACTCATCTTTAACTACCTCGCCAGCATGAAGTACGTGTTTGCGCACAAGGAGGGCATGAGCCGCCGCCGCGAGTTCATTATCTTTGTCGTGCTGTCCGTGATCGGCCTGGCACTCAACGACGGTATCGTGTTGACACTCAACGCCGGCCTGGGACTCGAGGCCAATATCGCCAAGATCTGCGCCACCGCGCTTGTCATGGTCTACAACTTTGTAACGCGCAAGATCTTCCTGGAAGGCGACGAGACCAAGTAACTCGCAACCTTACAGCTTTACGATGCCCACGGATGACGCGCGTCGAGCGCTGTGTTGTTCGTGGGCTTTGCTCGTTTACGGGCAAATTTTCAACGTTTGCGGATTAGCTCTTGAAAATTTGGCGAGTTCGTATAGTTCTTGGCAAAGACCTTACGTTTCCCTTGCAAAAGATCTAAAGTATCCCCTGCTCGATTCATCAACGCATTGGATGTGATTACGTGCGCAAGGCACTGGCACAACCTCATACCAAGCAGTTCCTCAAGTTCGCTGTCGTGGGTCTTATCTCCTTTGGCATCGACTGGGGTATGCTCATTGCGCTCGTCGAGCTGTTTCACCTCGACTTTTTGATGAGCACCACGGTTTCGTTCATCACGTCCGTCGTGGTCAACTACTGGCTCAGCATGAAGTACGTGTTCGACCATCGCGAGGGAATGAGCCGCAAGCGCGAGTTCACGATCTTCACCATCCTGTCGGTGATCGGTCTGGGCCTCAACGACCTATACATGTTTGTGGGCGTCACGTTTTTGAGCATCGGCTACCAGGCCATGAAGGCCATCGCCACGTTCCTCGTCACCTGGTACAACTACTTCAGCCGCCGCTTCTTCCTCGAGGGCGCACGGTCGTAGTCGATTCACTATTTGCTTGAATGTATAACCGGTTGGAATTCCCATTCCAACCGGTTTTTTGTTTGCCGAGGTCCCCGGCGACCAAGTCCTCTACGCATGAAAAGCGGGCGGCCCGGATGTTTGTCCGAACCGCCCGTCTGGCGCGCTATGTCGAGGCCTCTAGCCTGTTACGTAATACCAGACCACGTTGTCGCCATTGGAGAGAACGTAGTTACTGCACGCCGTCATGGGCGTTGCGCCGTTGACGGAGTACATCCAGCCGCTCGTGCCGCCGTACTGTTTTTCGGCCAAACCACCAATCGCAGAAACATACGTGCCGTACGACGAGCCGTGTGCGTTGACAGAAAGGCCCAGCGCGCACAGGGCATCGTAGACGGTAGCGCCTTCGTTAAAGGTAAAGGTGCCACCAGAAGACACAGGATTGCCCACAGCGCTCGATGTGACCGAAACCGTCACTGTTACGTAGTTGGACTCCTGCGAGCCGCCCTGGCCGCCCGAGGAAGCGCTTCCGCCATTAGAGGATGAGGCTCCATCAGACGACTGGCCACCGCCCGAAGAAGCACCGCCAGACGCATTGGAAGTATCACCGGCTCCCGTATTTTGGGCAGCGGATTTATCGCCAGACTTCTTGCCGTCCTGGTCCTCGGACTTCTTGTTATCCGAGTTCTTGTCCGATTCCTTGTTTGAAGACTCGGAATCGTCCTTGGACTTGGACTCATCAGAATGCTTGGACTCATCTTTTGCGTCATTCGATGACTTGGAATCCTTGGAACTGGCCTCGCCCGAAGCGGCAGACGAGCCAGACGCCTTGGTGTCCTTGGTGACGACGCTCTCCCCCGTCACGGTCTGAATGATCCAGTCGATAGACCAGGCACCGCTTGTGGAAGGATGGACGAAACCCAGCGAGACGACGATCAGAATGGTACACGCGGCAGTCAGGACGCCGAGAAGAGCCTTGCGGCGAGGGGCGGACGCCGCCGAAGCGGCGCCCTGTTGCTTTGCATCGTCAAGCTGGATAAACGAGGAATCTGGTTGCTTGGGGTCAGCGTCCTTGGATTTATTGGACACAGCCCTCACCTACCGACGTTTGGTGAACACGAACACGCCGACGATGGCGAGACCGATGACGCCGGCGGCGATGCCAACGATGGCGAGCGGGTTGGTGCCAGTCTCCTGCTCGGAAGCACCAGAGGACTTCTTAGCAGTGGTCGTGGATGCAGCACCCGTATCGGACTTGGAATCGGACTTCTTGTCGGACTTGCTGTCCTTCTTGTCAGACTTCTTGTCAGACTTCTTCTCGTCCTTCTTATCGGACTTATCGGAGTCCTTCTTGTCAGACTTGTTGTCCTTGGTCTCGGTCTTGGTCGACACCGTCGTCTTGGTCACCGGCTTCTGACCCGGGGCGATAGCGCCGCCGGCCTGCTGGCCCTTAGAGCCGGAGCCGGAACCCGTGCCAGTGCCAGCGCCAGCGCCGGAACCGTTGCCAGCGCCACCGTTGCCACCATTAGTGCCAGAACCGCCATTGCCGCCAGGGTTAACGGCATTCTTGGTCCACTTGGCATACAGCGTCAGATCGGCCGTCACCGGTGTACTGAAGTCATACGCCTGCGTGCAAGCCTCATCGGTGAACCAACCGCCGAAAGTGTAGCCCTTGCACTGTGGCTGAGTCGAGGGCTCCGTCGCCGCCTTGCCTTCCTTCACGCGTTGAGAATCGGGCATCGCCGCATCCTTACCGTTGGCGTCGAACGTCACGGTATAGCGTTTGACCCTTTGGCCATTACCCTTGACAGCAAACAGCTTGCCCGAGTCATTGACATAGTAGAGTGAACCATCGGATCCGACCGAAATAGAAGCCATGCAGTACTGCTGGTCGCCCGCCACGGGCGTATAAAGCAGCTCGGCCTCGTCATCGCCAATACGGTAGCGATAGATGCCGCCCGGGTTGTTGTTGGACGTAAAGTAGACGTACGTCTCGCCATTCTGGACAGAAACGACCGGCTGCGACTTTACATCACCGCCGCCCGAAGCCCCCTGACGAATATAGCTACCGTCCGCCTTGCAAATGGAATAGTCCACGGAAAGCGTCTCGGCATCAATCACTGCAAGCTGACCATAGTGATACGTGTACTTGTTCTGATAACCGCCCATAAAGGATTCGGTCGATGAGCCTCCGACCACAATCTTGCCGTTGGCCAGCACCGGCGTCGAGGTCGAGCTGCCACCAAACGTCACCTTGCCAAGCTCAGAAAGGGTTCCGTCCGTTCCAACCGAAAGCTTATGCAAAACTCCATCGGCGCTCACGACATAGGCAATCGATCCATCGACCAGCACCGTCGTGCGCACGCGCTCGGCAATCTTGAGCGACGCAACGGTCTTTCCAGTTTCGGGGTCGACCGTGCTCACCGTACCGGAATCATCTGCGATGACGCCATAATTGCCCGAGAACGCCAAGCCGGCCCAGTAATAGCCCTTGCTGTTCTCGTTCTTATGCTGCCACATAACCTTGCCATCGGAGATGCGCACGCAGAGCAGGTAGCCGTCGCTCGAGTCGGACCAGCTGGCCGATGCCGTCCCAAAGTAGGCAAAGCCGTCACGAACCGTAATGGACGCAAGAGACTGCTGAGCGCCATCGGGGCCAGCAGGCAACTCATCGGTTACCCAAACCGTCGCCAGAGCATCAACCGTCAGCGCCTGCAGGCGACCGCTCGAAAGCGGCACGAGCATCACGCCGCCAGTGTATACCATACGCGAGGTCGAATCGATCTTTGCCGCCAAAGGCGATTCGGCAACGGTCTCACCCGTGTCGACATCTTTCTTGAGCAGCTTGGAACCAACGGCCACGTAGAGGTAGTCACCGACCAGCAACGGGTCGGAAATACCCTTGCTCCATTCGTTCGAGCCTTTGAGCTCGCTCACCCATTTTGCCTCAGCGTCTTTCGTGGGCACAGGGGCGTCGGTTACTTTGTCGGCGCTCGTATAACCAGGCCAATCGCTATCCCAGTTAGGACGTGCGGCACCCGGGTCAACAACAACACTGTCGACGCCGGGCACAGTATCGCCGGGAGCAAAAGCCCAGACGATTTTGTCGCCAGACTTGAGCACGTAATCGCTATCGAGCTGAGACCCAGGAACGCCGTTGACAAAGAACGACCATGCACCCGACAGCTCGGTGCCATCAAGCGGAGATACGAGACTATAGACGCCCCAATAGCCAAATTTGTCGTACATTTTTGACTTTATGCCAAGGGCATCGAAGTAAGCAGCAGAGGCATCCTTAATCGACGTGCCCTTAGCAAACACCTGGGTCGAAGGGCTCGTCCAACGCTGAGCTATCTCGGCCTTTTTGCCAATAATCTCCATCGTGACGGAAACCTGCTCGGGCGCGGGGTCGCCGTACTTCGAGTAGCACCAGACGACGGAGTCGCCGTCCTTGAGCGTGTAGCCGCCCGCGCCGGCCTCGGAGGCGCTGCCGTTGACGAACAGCTGCCAGTACGCGCCGGTCGCCGAGTCGTAGCCGAGCTTGCGGTCCTTATCGAAGGGCGACGTGATCGTGTTGAGCGCCCAGCCCCAGGTGCCGTTGGGGTCGTAGTCGGCCTTGAGGCCGGCCTGCTTGAAGAGCTGCTCGGAGAGGTCGGCCGCGGTCGAGCCCTCCTTCAGCGTGATCTGCTGGGGGGCGGCCCAGGTCTGCTGGGCGCCCTTGGCGTCGGTGCCGACGACGGAGCACGTGGCGGAGACCTGAGCGACGGGCGCGGGGTCGCCGTACTTCGAGTAGCACCAGACGACGGAGTCGCCGTCCTT
>CALFDL010000077.1 GCA_937950415.1 uncultured Collinsella sp.
GCTCGACAGCAGAACCGCCCGCAGCAGACCCGGCAGCCGAACCCGCGGCGGACCCGGCACCGGTAGCTCCGCCACCACAGCCCGCGAGCGCAAGCGACAGGGCGCCCGCGGCGAGCACCGAGGCAAACCCCCGGCGCGACATCTCAACATCAAACGCGCGCATCGCTAGCATGTCCCCTCGTTAGGCATCGACCAGGCATGATGGTCGGTATGCAGCAACTCCTCGGCCAGCGGCGAGAGCGGCGCGCCCAAAAACTCGCTGTAGCACGCCTGGACATCGGGATTCTCGTGCGAGAAACGAATGTCCGCCTTCGCATCCAGGCTCCACAGCACCTGGCCACGCTCAGCCGCCAGCTCGCAGCCGTCGTGGATGGGCTGACCGCCGCCACCGACGCAGCCGCCCGGGCACGCCATGACCTCAACAAAGTCATATCTCACACGGCCGTCGCGAATCGCGTCGAGCAGACGGGCGGCGTTGCCCAGCCCGTGCGCCACGGCGACGCGCACCTTGGTACCGTCGATATCGGCCACGGCCTCCTTCCAGCCCTCGAGTCCGCGCACGTCAGTGAAGAAGTCGGCATCCGGGTTCTTGCCCGTCACCAGGTAATATGCCGAGCGCACGGCGGCCTCCATCACGCCGCCCGTGGCGCCAAAGATCACACCCGCGCCCGTGCCAAAGCCCAACGGCGTATCGAGCGGCTCCTCGACCAGCGTGTCAACGCTCACGTGGCTCGCGCGGATCATGCGCACCATCTCGCGCACCGTCAGCGCAACGTCCACGTCGGGCGCGCCGCCCTCGCCCATCATGCTCGGCAGCGCACACTCGGCCTTCTTGGCCGTGCATGGCATAACGGACACCACGAACAGACGCTCGGGCTCCACGCCCAGCACCTTGGCGTAGTAGGTCTTGGCGATAGCGCCGAACATCTGCTGCGGCGACTTTGACGTGGACAGGCTGTCGACAAACTCGGGGTAACGTGCCTTCACAAAGCGCACCCAGCCCGGGCAGCAGCTCGTGAACATGGGCCAGCCGCGGCTGTCACCTTCGCCCTTGGCGGCGGCACCCAGGCGCTCGAGCAGCTCGGAGCCCTCCTCCATAATGGTGAGGTCGGCCGAGAAATCGGTATCGAACACGTACTCAAAGCCCACGCGGCGCAGCGCGCAAGCCAAGCGCTCAACGGTGGCTTCCTCGCGAGACATGCCGAGTTCCTCGCCCCAAGCGCTACGCACGGCCGGCGCGATCTGCACCAGCACGATCTTGTCGGGATCGGCGATGGCGTCGAACACGGTCTCGGTATCGTCGCGCTCGCGCAGTGCGCCCGTCGGGCAATGTGTAATGCACTGGCCGCACGCGACGCAATCGGTCTTGCCGATCGGCGCGCGCCCGCGGGTACCCACGGCGGTATGCGTGGCGCGGTTGGTCAGGTCCCAAATCCCTAGTCCCTGCACGCTCTCGCACACCTTGATGCAGCGCATGCATTTAATGCACTTGTCGTTTTCGCGGATGATGGGGAAATCGAAATCCCAGCCCTCGCCCGCCAAATGTCTTTGATACGGCAGATAGAAAATGCCCAGGTCGTTGGCGATGGTCTGTAGGTTGCAGTTGCCGCTGCGCACGCAGCTCGTGCACTGCGAATCGTGCTGGGACAGCAGCAGCTGCACGTTGGTGCGACGCGCCTCGCGGGCCTTGGGGCTGTTGGTGTGGACCACCATGCCGTCGAGCACGTAGTTGTTGCAGGCGGCAACCAGCTGGTCGCAGCCCTCAACCTCGACCACGCATACGCGGCAGCCGCCGATCTCGTTTAGATCGCGCAGGTAGCACAGGGTGGGAATCTGGATGCCGACGGACTTGGCCGCATCCAGGATCGTGGTGTGCTCGGGAACCACGACCTCGCAATTATCGATAGTGAGCTTGACCATGTTGAGTGCTCCGCTTTCGGTGTTGTCGCTGACAGTGGGGTTGTTGAGCTCTACCATTCCAGGTTCCTCCCTCCGCGAAACGCGCCAAAGCCAAAGTGATCGCAACGCAGGCAGCGGCTTGCCTCCTGGCGTGCCTCCTCCTCGGTAAGGCCCTGCTCAACCAGATTCCAATCGTGGATGCGCTCGCCGGCCTCGCGCTCGCCCAGCTCGCAGCGGCCGCACTCGTGCTTGCCCTTAAACTGGACGGTCGGCAGCTCCACGTCGAGCTTGATCTTGTGGTCGAAGCCCAGGTAGCGGTCGATATTTGCCGAAGCCACGCGGCCGGCGTTGATGGCACGGATGACGGTGGCGGGACCGGTCTGGCAGTCACCGCCGCTAAAGAGGCCGTCGAAGTTAGGCACGGCGCCATCCGAATCGGTGACGATGCGGCCCCACTTGCAGGCAACGCCCATCTCCTCAAACGGCTTGGAATCGATGTCCTGGCCAATGGCCACAAACACGCGCTCGCAGGGAATGACGCGCTCGGGCGTGGCGGC
>CALFDL010000078.1 GCA_937950415.1 uncultured Collinsella sp.
CCCACGCGGGATCGGCGTCCAAGTCGGGAAAGTACGTGTCCACGGGATGGACGCAATGGTTATGCGTGACCTCGGCCTCCACGCAGTACGGCAAAAACTGCCGATAGACATCGCCGCCGCCGATCACCCAGGCAACGGGCTCATCGGCAACCGCGGCGAGCGCCTCGCCGATACTATGCACCACGTCGACGCCCTCGGGCGTAAAATCCTCGTCGCGCGTGAGCACGATATTGCGACGATTCTTGAGCGGACGTCCACCGGGAAAACTCAGCAGCGTCTTGCGTCCCATGATAACCGGACAGCCCTTGGTACACGCCACAAAATGGCGCATGTCGGCGCGATTGGACACGACCATATCGCCCTCGCAGCCAATGCCCCAGTCGTCACACACGGCGACGATGGCAGAAAGCTTACACGTCATACCTGCCACCTATACCGCAATGGGGATGTTCTTGACCTGCGGGCCGTGCTCGTAGCCCTCGACGATCAGGTCGTCGGTCGTAAACGCGTAGAAATCATGCACATCGGGGTTAAGCGTTACCTTGGGCGCCGCAAACTGCGGACGCTCGATAAGTTCGCGGACGATGTCGACATGGCGGTCGTAAATGTGGGCATCGGCAATCACATGCAGCAGCTCGCCGGGAATCATATCGACCGACTGCGCAACCATCATGAGCAGAATGGCGTACTGGCACACGTTCCAGTTGTTCGCGGCCAAAATGTCCTGGCTGCGCTGGTTGAGAATCATGTTGAGCGTGGGCTTATCGTCCTGCGGGCGCTGTGTCACGTTATACGTCACGCTGTAGGCGCACGGATACAGGTGCATCTCGGAAAGGTCGCTAAACACGTACGTGTTGGTCATGATGCGGCGACTGTACGGTGTGTGCTTAAGATCGTACAGCACTCGGTCCATCTGGTCGAAATCGCCCTCGGCATAATGGCTCTTCTGGCCAATCTGGTACCCGTAGGCCTTGCCGATGGAGCCGGTCTCGTCGGCCCACTCATCCCAGATATGACTGTTGAGATCATGCACGTTATTGGACTTCTTTTGATAGATCCACAGGATCTCGTCCATGGCGGACTTGAGCGCCGTGCGGCGCAGGGTAAGCGCGGGGAACTCCTCGCGCAGGTCGTAGCGCGCCGTGACGCCAAAGTTTTTAATGGTATAGGCAGGGGTGCCATCCTCCCACACCGGACGGACCTTTTGGCCCTCGGTGGTGGTGCCATGGTCCAAGATATCGCGGCACATGGTTACAAACTGTTGATCAGCTTTGCTCATTGACCCTCCTGTCAGTCGCCTACAAGCGAGATTCATTGTAGCCCAGGCGCACGCGGCCCCACAGCCCAAACATAAGCCCTCATTTTCTGACATATGCCAGAAATACCTTGCGTGGTTCCTCATGCGCGCTATTCTATTGTTGACATATGTCAGGTTTGGAGTGTGTATGGCAGGAAGACGCGAAAAATTGCGCCGCGTTGGGATCATCCCCGAATATCGCGGCTTTACCCCCGATGGCCTTGCCAGCGGAGACGCTATCGATATGACGGTCGATGAGCTCGAAGTAATGCGCCTGTGCGATCTGGAGGGCCTCAATCAGGAGGCCGTCGCCCTGCACATGGGTATCGCCCGCGCCACGGTGGCGGCAATCAGCAGTCGCGCGCATCGCAAGGTGGCAAACGCGCTGATCAATGGTCGGGCGCTCGTCATCGAGGGCGGCACTATCGCGTACTCCCCCATCATCGCAACGACGGCCGCATGGCCAGCAAAGGAGGTCGGCGCCATGAGGGTGGCAACGACGTACGACAACGGCAACATCTTTATGCACTTTGGCCGTAGTGAGCAGTTCAAGATCTACGACATCCAGGATGGCAAGGTGCTCAACGAGCAGGTCGTAGGCACCGGTGGCACCGGCCACGGCGCCTTGGCGGGCCTGCTTGCCAACGGTGGCGTTGACACGCTCATTTGCGGCGGTATCGGCGGCGGCGCTATCAACGCGCTTGCCCAAGCCGGCATCACGGTCTATGCGGGCGCCCAGGGCAGCTGCGATGCCTGCGTCGAGGCCCTCATTGCCGGCACGCTCGCACAGAACGGCGAGGCCACCTGCGACTGCCATGGACATGATCACGAGCACATCCACGAGCATGGCGAGTCCTGCGGCTGCCACGGTCACCACGACCATGACGGGCACGAAGGCTGCGGCTGCCACTAGCGGCAAGCACCTCGTCGAGAACGCGCTTCCACGCGTGCGACAACCAGCGAACAAACGGCGAAGGCCGTCTGGAATACCATCCAGGCGGCCTTCGCCATACACGACTCAACTAGTCGTTACTTCTTGTTGCGCATCTGCGCTTCCATCTGGCGCAGCAGGTCCATATCGGACTTGGGGCCGCCCGTTCCCAGGCCGCCCATGCCGCCCAGACCCATAGCGTCCAGGCCAGGAATATTGGGCATGCGCATCTTTTTGCCCTTCTTACCCTTCTTGCCCTTCTTGCCACCAGCCTGTGCCTGATTGGCCATCGTGCGCATGCGGCCCATCATCTTGTTCATCTCGCCCCACTGCTTCATAAGGCTGTTGACCTCGGTGGGGGTTACGCCGGCTCCCTTGGCAATGCGGGCGCGGCGCTGGCCGTTGATGATGGAGGGACGCAGGCGCTCCTCCTTGGTCATCGACATGATGATGGCCTCGTTCTTATCGAAGATGCCCTCGTCCAGGTTGCCGCCCATCTGGTTGAGCGCGCGCTGGCCGCCAGGAAGCATACCCAGAATGCCCTTCATGCCGCCCATCTTCTTGACGGCCTTCATTTGGTCGAGCATGTCGTTCATGGTGAAGCCCTCGCGCAGCATGCGCTCGGCAGCCTCGAGCTGCTCGGCATCGGCGGCCTCCTGGGCCTTCTCGATGATGCCGACGACGTCGCCCATGCCCAGAATGCGCTTGGCCATACGATCGGGATAGAACGGCTCCAGCGAATCGGGTTTCTCGCCCATGCTCACGAACTTGATGGGCTTACCGGTCACTTGGCGCACGGAAAGCGCGCCACCGCCACGGGCATCACCGTCGAGCTTGGAGATGATCACGCCGTCAAAGTCGGTTCGCTCGGCAAAGGTCGAGACGACGTTGACGATATCCTGGCCGGTCATGGCATCGACGACCATCAGCACCTGATCGGGCTTGACGGCCTTCTTGATGTCCACGGCTTCCTGCATCATCTGTTCGTCGATCTGCAGACGACCGGCGGTATCGACGATGACCACGTCGCGCAGGTGGTCGACGGCCTCCTGGATGGCGCCCTTGGCGATATCGACCGGGTGCTCGCCGTCACCGCGGAAGACCGGCACGCCGATCTCGCCGCCGAGCGTGGCCAGCTGGTCGGCAGCAGCGGGACGGTAGACGTCGCACGCGGCGAGCAACGGCGAGCGACCCTGCTTCTTGAGCAGGTAGGCCAGCTTTACGGCAGCCGTGGTCTTACCGGAGCCCTGCAGACCCACAAGCATGATGACATTGGGAATACGGTTGCTAAAGACGAGCTTGCTCTCGGTGGAGCCGAGCATCTCGGTAAGCTCGTCGAGCACAATCTTGACGACGTTTTGCGCCGGAGAGAGCGACTCCATGACCTCTGCGGTCATGCAGCGCTCCTTAGTCTTGGCGACAAACTCCTTGACGACCTTAAAGTTGACGTCGGCCTCGAGCAGCGCCATGCGGATGTCGCGCATGGCCGAGGTGATATCGGCCTCGGTCAACTTGCCCTTGCCGCGCAGACGGTCAAATGTGTCGTTGAGGCGATCGCTCAGGGAATCAAACACTAGTCACTCCTTAATTGGACTCGCCCACCAGGGCGCGGCAGAAATCTTTGGCATTGAACTCCTGCAGGTCATCGACCTGCTCGCCCACGCCGATGCGAAGAATCGGGAGCTTGAGCTTCTCGGCCACGGCCATGGCGATACCGCCCTTTGCCGTGCCGTCGAGCTTCGTAATGATAATACCGTCCAGACCCAGTGCCTCGTTAAACTCGAGCGCCTGGTTCAGACCGTTCTGGCCGGTGGCGGCATCGATCACGAGCACGACCGAGACGGGCATGGGGCCGGCGGCCATATTGGCGGCGCGCTTACGCGTCACGTTGACCACCTTGGCGAGCTCGCGCATGAGCTCGGGGCTCGTGTGCAGGCGGCCGGCGGTGTCGATAAGCACCAGGTCGCTGCCGCGTTTATCGGCCTCGTCGAGCACGTCGTAGCAAACGCTTGCCGGATCGGAGCCGCGATCGCGCTTGATGACGGGGACGCCGGCACGCTGGCCCCACACATCGAGCTGCTCGATGGCGGCAGCGCGGAAGGTATCGGCCGAACCGATCACGACATTCTTGCCGCGGGCAGCCATGGCGCTCGCGATCTTACCGACCGTCGTGGTCTTGCCGGCACCGTTAATGCCTACAAACAGCACGCAGCTCGGCGTATCGGAGAACGGATCGCGCTCGATGGGCACAAAGTGCTGCTCAAGCTGCTCGGCTAGGGCGCGACGGAGCTGCGGGGCGGTCTTGAGGTTCTTCTTGGCCGCGGCATCGCGCAGGTCATCGGACACCTTGATCGCGACCTCGGCCCCCATGTCACCCATGACGAGCGTGTCCTCAAGGTCCTCCCAAAAATCTTCGTCAACCTCGCCGCCAAAATAGAAGACCTCGTTGAGGGCCTCGCGGCTGCGCTCGAGTCCGCGCGAGAGTGCGTCAAAGAATCCCATTATGCATTCACGACCTTTCCGGTTTCGCGATCGAGTTTTTGCGAGACGACGCGACTGACGCCGTCGGCTTGCATCGAGACGCCGTAGAGAACGTCAGCGTCCTCCATAGTACGGCGCTGATGCGAAATGACCAAGAGCTGCGTATCGGAACGCAGCACATCGAGGGCACCGATGAGCTTGGACAGGTTGGCGTCGTCGAGCGCCGCCTCGACCTCGTCCAGCACATAGAACGGCACCGTGCGCGTGCGGTACACGGCAAAGAGCAGGGCGAGCGCCGTCAGACTCTTCTCGCCGCCCGACATGAGCATCATCTTGGTGATGCGCTTGCCGCGCGGCTGCGCCACGACCTCGATGCCTGTCTCGGCCGGATGCTCGGGGTCGGTCATCTCCAGATGCGCCTGACCACCCGGGAACAGCATGGCGAAGATCTCGCGGAAGTTCACATCGACCTTCTCAAAGGTCACCAGAAAGGCCTTACGCATCTTGCGGTCGATGGCCACGGTGATCTTGGCGAGCGCCTTGCGCGCGCTCTCCAGATCGGCCAGCTGCTCCTCGATGTAATCGGCGCGACGCTTGAGTTGCTCGTACTCTTCCATGGCAACCTGGTTCACAGGACCCAGGTTGTTGATTTGGCGAACGAGCTGGTTGAGCTCACGCTCGGCAGCGTCGCGGTCGGTGGGCGCGGGAAGCATGAGCGCTTCCTCGAGTACCGTGGTGCCGTCGGCGGTGATGGCCTTGATGGCCGCCTCCACCTGCACCTCGAGCTTGCCGCGTGCGACCTTGAACTCGTTTTGCGTCGCGGCGGCGGTATCAACCTTATCTTTGGCGCGAGCGACTTCGGCCTTCGCGTCCTCAATAGTCTTCTTGAGCGAGGCGGAGTCCGCCTCCTCGAGCGAAGCCTGGTCACGAAGGCGCGCGGCCCAGTCCGAGGCGCGCTCCAGCAGGGCCGAGTAGCGCTCGTGCATGGGATCGACGCGCAGTCGTAGCAGCTCAAGCGAGCGCGAAGCCTGGCGCGTTCCGCGGATACGGCGGTCGATGCCCTCCAGGCGATGCTCCAGATCGGGCACGCGGCCCTTCAGAGAACGAAGGCGCTCGCTCGTCTGGGCCAGGCGGACCTTGGCATCGGCGAGCTTGCCGGCGGCCTCGGAATCGTCACGGCGAACGCGGTCGAGTTCGTCGTTGGCCTCGGCAATCTGCAAGCCCAGGTCGCTTGCCTGCGCTCGAGCCTCGTCGCGCGAACGGGTGAGCTCGTCCACACGCGGGCGCGCGGCGCGAACGGCCTCGGCAGCCTGCTCACGGCGCTTGGAGATACGCACGCGCTCGACCTCGGCATTGTTGGCGCTTTGCTCCAAGCGGCCGATCTCGGACAACAGGGAGCGGCGCTCGCCCTCAAGGCGGGCAATCTCGCCGGCGGCATCGCCCTCGGCGGCACGTGCCTCCTCGACGGCGGCGTTGGCCTCAACGACTTGGTCCGAAGCATGCTCAAAGATGGCAGCCAGATCGGGCTCCAGGCCCTCCAGCTCGCGAATGCGACGCTTACGCTCCAGAGCACCCGACGCCTCACCGGCATCGAGGCCCACACGCACCAGGCCGCCGCAGGCGACGCGGGCGCCATCGGGGGTCACGTAAGTCACGCCGTCAACGACCGGCGCCGAAAGCGCGGCAGAAAGATCGTCCACTACGTAATAGCCGCCGAGCAGCGCCTCGACGACGGGTCCGTAGCCTGCGCGCACGGACAGACGATCAACCAGGCGGGTACCGGCAGCGCCCTCAGCGGCGATAGAGCCGCTCACGCCGCGCGCCACCAGCAGTGCCTCGCCCGAGGCCTTCTTTTGGTCCAGAGCCGCACGACCGGCACGCTCAAGCGTGGCGGCGTCATCAAACAAAAGAGCATCGATATCGCCGGCAAGCAGCTGCTCGACCAGGCCCTCGAGCTCACGAGGAGCCTCGAGCACGTCACCCAGACGACCCGAGACATCATCGCCCAGCGCGCCCATCAGACGGCTCACCAGCGGCGAGCTATCGGCCATGCGGGCATCGAGCTTCTTTTGGCTGGCAAGCTCCGAGCGCACCTCGGATAACTTGTTGCGTGCCTCGCTCTCGCGGGCACGCAGGTCCTTCAGGGCCGCGCGTGCCGTCTCGGTAGCTTCACGCGCATCGACCTGAGCCTGGCGCACTTCCTCAAGAGCACCCTCAAGCTCCTCGGCGCGTTCGCGACGGCTCTCGAGCGAGGCCGTGACCTCCTCGAGCTGTTCATCGATCTGCTCCAAGCGCGAGGCGTACATGTTGTCCTCAACCTCGGCGTTACTCAGCGAGTCCTTCACCTTGGCGAGTTCGAGCGCCGCGTTATCGGCCCCACGTTGCACATCGCGTTGCTCACGCGTAAGCTGCGAAATCTGATTGTCGAGCGCAACGCGACGCTCGTGGAGCTCGGCGGCGGCAGGTCCGGCGGCGTCAACGTCCTCCTGGGCCTGCATGTGCGCGCCGGTCACTTCCTCAAGCTGCGCACGTGCATCCTCGAGCTCCTCTACCACGCGACGACGCTGATGCTCGGAGCTCGAAATCTGCCCGCGCATGTCGGACAGGCGCGACACCATGTTGTGGCCCTTTTCCTCGAGCAGGCGCATGTCGGAGTTAATGCGGCCGACCACATCTTGCATATGACGGCGCTGCTCGCCCAGGTCGCCCACAAACAGGCCCTTTTCCTCGAGCATGACCTGGAGCTTCTCGAGCTCGCGCTCCTTTTCGCCCAAGCGGTACTGCGCAAGCTCAAGCTCGGCCGCGCCCTCCTTGGAGCGGCTCTCCAGGTCGTTCCACTGCGACTGCAGCGAACGCAGCTCATCGACGGCCAGCATCTGCGTAAGCTCGTTCGCGCGCGAGGACAACTCTTTGTACTTGCGCGCGCGATCGACCTGACGCTCCAGCGGTCGCAGCTGACGGGCGATTTCCTTATTGATGTCGCGGGCACGCGTCAGATGCTCGTCCATCGACTTAATCTTTTTGAGCGCACGCTCCTTGCGGCGCTTGTGCTTGGAGATGCCGGCGGCCTCCTCGATGAGGGCGCGGCGCTCCTCGGGGCGGCTCTGCAAAATGGCGTCGAGCTTGCCCTGGCTGATGATGGAATGCGTATCCTTGCCCAGGCCCGAATCGTGCAGGATGTCCTGAATGTCCATCAGGCGGCACGGACTCGAGTTGATGAGGTACTCGCTTTCGCCCGAGCGATACATGCGACGGGTGATGGCGACTTCGTCAAAATCGACGGGCAGCATATGGTCCGAGTTATCGAGCACCAGCGTGACCTCGGCGACACCCACCGGCTTGCGCGCTGACGAGCCCGAGAAGATGACGTCCTCCATGGCCTGGCCGCGCAGCTGCTTGGCGCTCTGCTCGCCCAGGACCCACAGAATTGAGTCGGAGATGTTCGATTTTCCCGAGCCGTTGGGACCGACGATGACGGTCAGGCCCGGCTCAAACGTCATATGGGCGCGGTCGGCAAACGACTTGAACCCTTTGAGCGTGAGGGACTTGAGATACACGGTTCCTCGCTTACACGTGCTTCTTGTTCAGAATCACGCCGTTGGTGGTGTAACCCATGCGGTCGAGCGCTTCGAGCGCGGCGGCTCCCTCGGCTTCCTTCTTAGAGGAACCGGTGCCGCGACCCTGGCGAATGCCATCGATGAGCACCACGGCGGTAAAGGTGGGCGCATGCGCCGGGCCCTCGGAGCCAACGAGCTTATACGCCGGGGGCTCGTGACCGTCGGCTTGCACGCACTCCTGCAAAAACGACTTGGGGTTCGCGGGATGCTCGGCGCGCTCGGAAGCCAAATGCGGCTTAAGCGTACGATGGATAAACTCCGCCGCAACGTCCCAGCCGGCATCCAGGTACAGTGCGCCCACGAGCGACTCGTAGACGTTCTCGAGCGCCGAATGCAGGCCGCGCGCACCGGTACCGGTCTCGGAGGCACCAAAGATGATGATGTCGTCGATGCCCAGCTCGTGAGAAACCTCAGACAGCGTGGCGCCCGAGACGAGCGACACCTTCAGGCGCGTGAGCTTGCCCTCGTCAAACTCCGGATAGGACTCAAACAGGGAGCGTGCGACCACAGCGCCCAAAATGGAATCGCCCAAGAACTCAAGGCGCTCATAGCTGGCAGAAACCGGCTGGCCCTCGACTGCCGAGGGATGCGTAAGGGCCGCGCGCAGCAGCACCTTATTATTGAACTCGTGGCCCAGGATTTCCTGGGCGCGCGAAAGTCGTTCAGACAAAGCCAAGACCTAGGCCTCCCTGGCATTTTCGATCGCGTCGACGGCGTCGGCGACAGAGTTGAGCGAGAGCAGGGTCTCGTCATCGATCTCGAGGTTGAACTCGTCCTCGATAGCCGTAACCAGCTGCAGGCGCTCGAGCGAGTTGGCATCGAGGTCGTCAAAGGTGGTCTCATCGCTAATTTCGGCAACATCGACGCCCAGAACGTCAGCAGCGACCTCGGCGATCTTGTCGAAGATTTCGGAGCGGTCCATAGCGCTTCCTCTCATAGTGCATGAATACCAAAAGAATGGTACCGCCCGGGCGGTACCAAGACACGGTTCTGATTCTACCCCACGACGTGCGCCCCAAGACGCATAACGCCGCTGTTATAAAACGATACCGTCCATAGAGTTGGCGACATTCTCGACCAGCCCGGCGCGCACGGCTTCGGCCGCCGCGAGCGTACCGTTTTTAACAGCCTCGACCGAGGTGGCGCCATGGCCGATCAGGACCACGCCGCGCAGGCCCAGAAGAATCGCGCCGCCCTTGGCGTCGCCAGAGAGCTTGGCCTTAATCTCGCGCATTTGCTTTTTGATGAGTAGCGCGGCAATCTTGGTGCCGAGCGAAGACATAAAGACACCCTTGAGCTCCTGCAGCAAAAACTTGGCAGCGCCCTCGGTGGCCTTGAGCGCAATATTGCCCGACATGCCATCGGCAACGACGACATCGAAGTTACCTGAGGTGATGTCCGTTCCCTCGCAGTTACCAACAAAGCCGGGAACGGCGGCTTTCATGGCCGGGAAGCAGGCCTTGGTAAAGTTGGAGCCCTTCTCGTCCTCGGTGCCGTTAGCAAGCAGGCCCACGCGGGGATGCTCGATGCCCAGGACGACGCGGGCATAGGCGCTACCCATCTGCGCAAAGCGCACCATGTCGTCGACCTCGACATCGGGGTTGGCGCCCATATCGCACAGCACCGTCAGACCGCCGGCACGATTGGGCAGCGCATTGGTCAGACAGGGACGCACCGGCTGCTTCTTGCCTTCGGCCTGATACCTAAACGGCGTCACGTAGGCAGTAGCCGCGGCGGTCATGGCGCCGGTGGAGCCGGCGGAGAAGAACGCGTCCGCATTTCCCTTCTTGATGGCGCGGCACGACAGCACGATCGAAGACTTGCGTTTGGTCATCACGGCGCGAATGGGATCGTCATCCATGGCGATAACGTCGGGTGCCTCAAGGGCCTCAACACGTGCGTGGGAAGCAGCAAAGGGATTGACGATTTCGGCGGGGCCAGCTGCCAAGACCTCGATATCGGGATCGGCAGCAAGTGCAGCCTCGATACCATCGAGAACAACCTGAGGTTTCTCGTCTCCACCCACAACGTCTACACAAACGCGAACGTTACTCATAAACATGCTCCTTATACAAAAATGGCCGACTCATTGAGCCGGCCATTGTGGTTCCATTTGGAACGGCATCGCATCCAGAGTATACCGTTACTCGGTAACGATAACCTCGCGGTCCTTGTAGAAACCGCAGCTGGGGCACACGTGGTGCGGAAGCTTGACAGCGCCGCAACGGGGGCACGTGGACTGAGCCGCAGCCGAGATCTTCATGTTGGCGGAACGACGGGTGTGAGTGCGGATACGACCCTGCTTTTGTTTAGGTACGGGCATAGTGACCTTCCTTATGAACTATCCAGTGTGGCGATTACGCGCAAGTAGCGATACTACCACAGTTTTACTCATCGAGCTTGAGATTCTTCAATGCTGCAAATGGATTTTCCGTGGCAGCGGCCCATTCTGCCTCTGCCTGGGCGGCGCAATCGCATTGCTCGACGTTGAGATTGCAGCCGCAAGTGGGGCACAGACCGCGGCAATCGGGCTTGCAGAGCACTACAAACGGCGTGTCCATAACGACCGCGTCATTGATGGGCTCACCCAGATCGACTAGACGGTCCTCACCCAGGAGCTCGTAGCCGTCCTCGTAGGCCTCGGGATCCTCGGGCTCCTCAAAGAGATAAAACTCCTCGATCTCGCCGGCGATATCAAACGAGGCGGGCTCCAGGCAACGGTCGCACTCGCCGGTGGCGTGCGCGCGAACCATGCCCGTGAGCAAGACACCGGTACCGGCATTGGTAAAGACAACGTCGTAGTCGATGCCGTCCTGTAGCTGGTACTCCTTCTCGCCCACCGTGTAGGTGGCGACATCGACCTTACCGGTCAGCGGATACGAATCTCCAGGAAACTCGAGCTGCTCGGAAAGATCGACGGTAACGCTCGGGAACTCAGCCATTACCACTGACCATTCTGCTGGGCGGCACCCTCGTTGAGCTGCTGACGGCAACGGGTAACGGTGCCGGTCAGGCTCTTGAGGTTCTCCTCCAGGTGTGTAAAGACCTGCTCTGCATAGTCCTCGGCAGCATAACGCGTCTCGCGCTCGTACTGCTGGGCACGATCGCGGATGTCGTCGGCCTGCTGCTGCGCAAGGCGGACGATCTCCTGCTCACCGGCAATGGTGAGGGCCTGCTGCTGAGCGTCAGCGATGATGGAATCGGCCTGAGCGGCGGCGGAAGCCATGAGCTCCTCGCGCTCCTTAAGGATACGGCGGGACTTCTGCCACTCCTCGGGATAGCTCATGCGGATCTCGTCGAGGATGTTGAAGAACACGTCGGCGTCGATGACCTTGAACTGAGCGTTCTTGCCGAAAGGCGGCTTGGCTTCCTCGATCAGCCCTTCGAGCTCATCGACCAAGCTGACGATCCTATCGCCAGGAAAATTCTCGCCCGGCATCCGGTCTCCTTTCATAGGTAACATATCATCGTGCTAGTTTACCACATGCCACCAGGCAATAAGAAACGTCACGAAAAGCGATGTTTGAGCGCTTCGACCACGTTGGACGGGACAAACGTCGATACATCGCTGCCGAGCGAGGCAATCTGGCGAACGACCGAGCTCGAGATATAGCCGTACTGCGGCGCACTCATGACAAAGATGGACTCCAGCTCGCTATCCAGGCGATAGTTAAGGTCGGCCTGCTGCAGCTCATACTCAAAGTCGGTCATGGCGCGCAGACCCTTGACCACGGCCCCCGCCCCCTGCTCGCGAGCGAAGTCGACCAAGAGGCCGGTAAAGGGCAGGACCTCGACGCCGTCGATATCACCGAGCGCCTCGCGGGCCAGCGCCACGCGCTCATCGAGCGTAAACGTGGTGCCCACACCGTTTTTACCCTGCGACTCGGCAACAGCGACGATCACGCTGGGAAAGATGCGACGGGCGCGGCGGATCACATCGATATGGCCAAACGTGATGGGATCGAAGGTGCCCGGGACGATCACGCGATTGATGGTGTCACTCATGAGCATCCTCCTGAAACGTCGTGGCATCGTTGTTGTCAGCATCGGTGCCAGCGCTATCGCCCTCACCATCGTCATCGCCGACCCAACGAAGCAGGTCGACCGAGGTAATGCCGTAGCGCTTCTCACGTACAGTCTCAAAGTCTGCCGGATGCGCGCCCGCATCGGCGGCGGCATGCTCAAACAGGGCATAAGCGCCAGGTGCAAGCAGACCCTGCTGAGCCAGGTTCTGCAGCAGTTCCTCGACCGGCTCGGCACCAAAAGCATAGGGCGGGTCGAGCAGGACCAGATCAAAGGGGCCGCCCGGTACACGACCGCGCGAGGCACTCGCCAGCATGTCGCCCGTGACCACGCGCCAACGCGCACGGTCGCGGCAGAGCGACTCGATATTCTTGGTAATGAGCCGCGCGGCGTTGCGATCGATCTCAAACGTCGTGAGCGAGCGGGCCCCACGAGAGAGCATCTCTAACCCTAAGGCACCGGAGCCGCCAAAGGCGTCCAGCACACGAACCTCGTCCAGATCGAAGTCGAATGCCGACATGACCATAGATGCGCACGACTCGCGCACGCGATCAGTCGTGGGGCGGGTGACATCGCGACCACGGGGCTCCTCGATCTTACGACCGCGCCATTCGCCGCCGATGATTCTCATCCTCCGCTGACCTCCTTAAAGATATGTCGATAACGCATGGCGACCGCGTCGCGCAAGGGACGCGTCGCCACAGAGTCAAGGTTGCAAGCATACCGCAAGAGCTCGACCGCGTCCAAATGGGCCCATTCGATAAGGTCCTCATCGGCGTCCAGGTCCACAAAGCGCAAGGTCACGCCGCCGTGCTGACGGTAACCCAGGATTTCACCCTCGTGACGCAGGCGCAGGTCCATCTGGGCGAGCGTAAAACCATCCGAAGTTTTTTCGAGCGATTGCAGGCGATCTTGTGCTGCCGACGCGCCGCCGTTGCCCTTGGAGTGCGTCATGACCAGGCACGTGCCCGACACGCTGCCACGGCCCACACGACCGCGCAGCTGGTGCAGGGCCGCCAAGCCAAAGCGCTCACCGTTCTCGATGACCATGACGGTGGCGTTGGGCACGTCGACGCCCACCTCGACCACCGTAGTCGAGACGAGCACGTCAATCTCGCCACGCTTGAAGGCATCGATAACCTGGTCCTTCTCCCCCGCTGGCATGCGGCCGTGGAGGCGCGCGATGGCAAGACCCGGCAACGCCAGACGCAGGCGATCGAGCTCGGTCGCCGTATCGTGCAGCGGCACGGGGACCGTCACGCGGCCCTCGTCGTCGCGGGCGATACCGGGCACGTCTTCCAGCTCATCGGCCGAGTCACTCGGCTCCACGAGCGGGCAAATCACGTAGGCCTGCTGACCCTTTTCATGCGCCTCGCGGATGGCGCCATAGGCGAGGTCACGGCTCGACTCGGTGAGCACGCGTGTCGACACGCCAGCGCCAGGGACGGGCCGATGGCGGATGATGCTCGTGTCCAGATCGCCGTAGACCGAAAGCGCCAGCGTACGCGGGATGGGCGTCGCCGTCATAACGAGCAGATCGGCACCCGGGCCCTTGGCGCGCAAGGCATTGCGCTGGCCCACACCAAAGCGGTGCTGCTCGTCGATGACCACGAGCGACAGATGCTTGAACGCAACGTCATCCGAAAGCACCGCATGGGTGCCAAAGAGCACGTCAAGCTCGCCCGATTCCAGCTGGGCATGGATGCGCTCGCGCTCTGCGGCCGGCGTGGCGCCCGTCAGGAGCGCCCAGGACATGCTGGCCTGCGAGAGTAGAGGGCCGGTCTTATCGGCATATTGGCGCGCCAGCACGCCCGTGGGCGCCATAACGCAGGCCTGGGTACCGCTATCGGCAGCCACAGCCAGCGCGCAGGCAGCAACGGCGGTCTTGCCGGTACCGACATCGCCCAGCAGCAGCCGGTTCATCACTCGCCCGCCATCGCACATATCATGCAGGATGTCTTGGAATGCGGCCTCCTGCTCGTCGCTCAGCGAAAACGGAAGGGCCTGTTTAAGTGCGCCCAGATGCTCGCCCGCGGTGTGGGCATAGGGCACCACATCGACCAGGCCGCCGTCGTTGCGCAGACGCAGCGCCAGCTGCAGGTAGAGGCACTCCTCGTAGGCAAGCCGTGCGCGCGCGATATCGCGCTCTGCCATGCTCGAGGGAAAGTGGATCGAACGCAACGCGCGGGCATTGCTCATGAGCTTCCGCTTTGCGCGCAGCGGCGCGGGAATCGGATCGAACGGATTGCCGACGACCTCGAGCGCGCCGCTTACGATGCGGCGCATCCACGCCTGGCTCACGCCATCACTCACGTAATGGACCGGCAGGATGGTGCCTGCGGCACGCCCATCCTCGAGCTTTTCAAAGTGCGGCGAGGACATCTGCTTAAAGCCGTAGGCAAACTCGACCTTGCCCATCACGGCCAGGCGGTCGCCCTGCTTAAGCTGCTGGGCAATCCAGGGCTGGCGGAAAAAGGCGACCTGCAGCACGCCCGTCTCGTCAACGAGTGAGACCTCGGTCACCTGCATGCGCGGACGCGGCTGCTTTTGGACGATACGGTCGACCGTGGCGATGATGGTGCACACGGTACCGATGGGCGCCATCTCGATGGACCACGAACGGGTAAAGTCGAGGTATCGATGAGGAATATGGAGAAGGAGGTCCCCCACCGTCCGAATTCCCAGACGGCGAAGGGCCTCCTCACGTTTACCCGAAACATATTTGAGTCGCGCGATATCCTCGTCGAGCGCATTGCTCTGGGCAAAGCGCTCCGAGACGCGCGGCACGGAGCACAGCTCGGACATGGGCAGTTGCCTACTCGATCGAGAAGATCACGGGATAGAGTGGCTGCTCGCCACGATGGGCGTCGATCTCCAGGTCGGGCTGAGCCTCCTCGATAGCGTCGACGATCTCCTGGAAGGCCTCATCGGACAGCTCCTCGCCGGCCAGAATCGTCAGCGCGTCACCCTCCTCTTCCTCCTGCATGCGGTTGATGCAGTCGAGCGTGACCTGCTTCACGTCGGAGCCGACCACGTCGATGGAGCCGGCAATGATACCCATGACGTCACCGGAGTGAATCGGCGAGCCGTCAGAGGCGCTGGAATCGCGCACGGCACGGGTGACCTCGCCATCGCGAACCTCACTGATGGCGTCGACCATGGCGGCGACGGCATCCTCAAGCTCGGAATCGGGCAGTACGGCGAACAGCGCGGAGAAGGCCTGGGGAACGGTCTTGGTGGGAACGACAGCGACCTTCTTGTCGGTACAGGCTGAGGCAGCGGCCTCGGCGGCCATGCGGATGTTACCGTTGTTGGGCAGAATGATGACCGAGGTCGCGTTAACCTGGTCTACCGCGCCCAGCAGGTCGGCGGTCGAGGGGTTCATGGTCTGGCCACCCGACACGATCACGTCGACGCCGAGGGACTTGAGGATGTCGGCCTCGCCGGAACCGGCGGCAACGGCGACAAACCCCAGCGCCTTGGCGGGCTCGGCCGCCTTTTCCTGATCCTCGTGGATCTTGGCGGTACGGTCGTGGGCCTCCATCTCCATGTTGTGGATAAAGACCTCATAGATCTGACCGAGCTGCAGCATGTGCTCGAGCACCAGGTTGGGGGTGTTGGAGTGCACATGAATCTTGTAGTCGGGATAGGCGCCCACGAGTAGCTCACAGTCGCCCATGGAACCCAGGAACTTAAGGCACTCGTCCTCGTCAAACGGGGCGTCAGCCTTAAAGAGGAACTCGTTGCAGTAGCGGAACTCCGAGCCCTCCCAATCGTCGTTGGCCTCGATCTCAACGCGACCAAGGGCCGCGTCGCGGGCAGAGCCAGCGGAATCAAACGTGGCGGAGAAATCCTCGACAACGGTGCTGCGGCCAAGCGCGGCGGCAACAAAGTTCTCAAGGAAAATAGCAAAGCCGAAGGCGCCGGAGTCAACCACGCCGTTCTCCTTCAGAACGGGCAGCAGGTCGGGCGTGCGAGCGACGGACTGATATGCCTCGACGACGATGGCGTCGAGCGCATCCTCGGCCGAGAACTTCTTCTTCTCGCACTCGTCTGCCTTGGTCGAGACATCGCGCAGGACCGTGAGGATCGTGCCCTCGATGGGCTTGCGGACAGCCTGGAAGGCAACCTTGACGGCGCGACGGAAGGCGAAGGCGATGTTGGCAGCCGTAATAGGCTCATCGGCAGAGACGAGGCCCTCGGCCACGCCGCGCAGAATCTGCGACGTGATGACGCCGGAGTTACCGCGGGCGCCCATCAGGGAGCCGTGAGTGATGGCGCCGGCGATGGCTTCCATGTCGGCGTCGGCAGGAAGGGCGGAGAGCTCCTTGGTCACCGAGGCGAGCGTGAGCGACATGTTGGTGCCGGTATCGCCGTCTGGTACGGGGAAGACGTTGAGCTTGTTGATCTCCTCGGCCTTGTCGGAAACGGCAGCCGCAGCGATCGGAAAACAGGTGCGAATGGTCTTTGCAATCATGGGTATTTGAATCTCCGTTTTCGGATGCTAGTTCAGACGGCTCTTGAGCGCGTCGATATGGATGCCGATCTTAAGGCTGGCGGGATCGATCTGGGCGATCTCCTGCAGAGTGAAGGCAACGGAGCTCGAAAGATTGTGGCAGACGGATTTCATGTTGACGCCGTTCTCGAGCACGACGTGAAGATCGACCGTAAGGCCGTCCTCGTCGGCGGAGACAAGCACGCCCTTGCGGAGGCGCTGACCGGCAAGCAGGCGCACGCTCTCGGCGCCCTGGAGCTGCTCAGCCATACCGACGACGCCATAGCACGTCATCGCGGCATAACCGGCAATATCGGCAATAACGTCGTTCGAGACGCTCAGGCTGCCGTTAATGGTCTCAGACACAAGAATCTCCTTATCTGGTGCTCGCGGCACCATCTCGTGGGAGCAATCATTGCAATATTCTACAACGACCGCGCCATGTTGAGGTGGCGGGCCTCGGGATTACATCCTCGACACGAAATGTTGATACGGTAACGTTCGCGAACGGCGATCGCGTCATGAAAAAACCCGCCGCATAAGCGACGGGTTTTACAACCTGGCTCCCCGGGTAGGACTCGAACCTACAACAGCGCGGTTAACAGCCGCGTGCTCTACCATTGAGCTACCGAGGAATTTAAAAGCCCAACGGAAAGGGCTGTAAAATTCTGGCTCCCCGGGTAGGACTCGAACCTACAACAGCGCGGTTAACAGCCGCGTGCTCTACCATTGAGCTACCGAGGAATAGGCGCGTGCTCTCAAGCAACGAAGTTTATTATACGGACGAATCAGCTTAGGGCAAGAACTTTTTTAAGAAATTTTCCGACCCAGTCATTGGGGACGTTCTTAAACGACTAGTCATTCAAGAACGTCCCCAACGACAACATGAAAGCGCCCTCAAGCGGATGTGCTTGAGGGCGATTCTTGCTTGCGAGGTTAAGACTCGATGTAGTCCTTAAGCTTGCTCGAGCGGCTCGGGTGGCGGAGCTTGGCCAGGGTCTTGGACTCGATCTGGCGGATGCGCTCGCGCGTGACGCCAAACTCGCGGCCGACTTCCTCGAGCGTACGGGGATGTCCGTCGACAAGGCCAAAGCGCAGCTCGATAACCTTGCGCTCACGATCGGCAAGCGAGTCGAGCACCTGGGTGAGCTGCTCCTGCAGCATGGAGAAGCTGGCGGCATCGGGCGGAACGATGGCCTGGGAGTCCTCGATAAAGTCGCCCAGCTGGGAATCCTCTTCCTCGCCGATGGGGGTCTCGAGCGAAACGGGCTCCTGCGAAATCTTCTGGATCTCGCGGACGCGGTCGGCACTCATGTCCATCTCGGCACCGATCTCCTCGGGGGTCGGGTCGCGACCCAGGTCCTGAAGGAGCTGGCGCTGCACGCGGACGAGCTTGTTGATGGTCTCGACCATGTGCACGGGAATACGGATGGTACGGGCCTGGTC
>CALFDL010000079.1 GCA_937950415.1 uncultured Collinsella sp.
GGCCCTGCTCAACAGCACCAGCGCGCTCCTCGGCAGCCACCTCGCGAGCCACGCTCTCCACAGCCTCGTCCACGCGAGCCTGAACGCCCTCGCGCACGCGGGTCTTGCCGCCGCGCTTAGGACGGCTCGGACGCTCGCCGTCGCCGCGACGCTCGTCACGACCGCGGTTGGAACGACCGGCCACATCACCGTAATCGTCGCCGTTGCGTTTGCCGTCGCGACGCGCCTGCTCAAGCTTCTTCTTGCTCTTGGACTTGCCGCGCTTGGTCTTCTTCTTCACCTTAAAGGCCGCAGGATCGCGCTCGGGGTCAACCGCGGGCGGATTGGGGCCCACATGCAGGTCGCCGGCCTCGTAGATGTCGGCGGTCTTGTCCATGAGCTTCTCGATCTCGTAGAACTCATCGACATCCTGCTCGGTCACAAACGTGATGGCCCAGCCCAGCTCGCCGGCGCGGCCCGTACGGCCAATACGGTGGATGTAGTCGGTCGGCTCGGCCGGCACGTCAAAGTTCACAACGTAGCGCACATCGCTGATGTCGATGCCGCGGGCGAGCACGTCGGTTGCCACCAGCACGTCGACGGTGCCATCACGGAAGGCAGAAAGCGCACGCTCGCGCTGGGCCTGGCTGCGATTGCCGTGAATCGCGGCGGCCTTGATGCCCTTGCGCTCCAGACGACGGCAGCAGCTGTCGGCGCGGTGCTTGGTTCGCATAAAGACGATGGTGCGCTCCGGACCCTCCTTCTTGAGGAACTCGGGCAACAGGTTGTTCTTGGCCTCGATGGACACCGGGAACACAAACTGATCGACGGTGTCGGCGGTCGACGTGGCGGGCGCAATCTCCACGCGAGCCGGGTCGCTCACCAGGTCGGTGATCTCACCCACGGCCTCCTCGTCGAGGGTCGCCGAGAACAGCAGCGTCTGGCGCTCGGCCGGCGTCTCGCGCACAATGCGGCGGACGGCGGGCAAAAAGCCCATGTCGAGCATGCGATCGGCCTCGTCGAGCACCAGCACCTTGACCTCGTCCAGGTGGCAGGCACCCTGCTCGATCAGATCGACCAGACGGCCCGGCGTGGCGACCAGGATGTCGCAGCCGTACTTGAGGGCAGCAGTCTGCGGCTTGTAGCTCACGCCGCCCACGACGGTCACGGCGACATGGCCGGTGACGTCGGCGATCTTGCTCGCAACCTCGTCGATCTGCTGGGCAAGCTCGCGCGTGGGGGTGATGACGAGCATCACGGGGCCGCGGCCGTTGCCCTCGGGCTTTTTAGCACCGCGACGACGGTTGCGGCCGCCGCGCTCGCGCACGGGTTTGGGAGGAGCGATGTGCTCCAGATTGTTCATGGTCGGCAGCAAAAAGGCGGCCGTCTTGCCGGTGCCGGTCTGAGCGGCGGCAAGCAGGTCGCGGCCTTCGAGCACCACGGGGATCGAGCCGGCCTGCACGGGCGTCGGCGCCGTGTAGCCCAGGTTCTCGATAGCACGAAGTATCTCGTCCGAAAGTCCCAGCTCGTCAAAGGCGGGCAGGCTCTCGGTAGCGGACTCGACGGCCTGGGCAGCATTGGCTTCATCGGCCGCATCGAAGGCAGCCTGGGTCATGGCCTCGCGGGTCTCGTCCAGGATCTCGGCGTCGGTGACGTCGGACACAGAATTACGCATATGTTGTTGTTCCTTATCTGCACGCGCTATGGGCACGGCATGCGGCCGCGCTGGCGTGCTTGGTAGTGCGCTAATACATACAAAAACGGGTGCGCACAGAGAGGACGTTGCTCAGCACGCTGGCGATCGCTTTGGCAGCCCTATCACGCGCCGTCCAGACGCAGCAGCTCTAAGCGATGGAGCAGATTCGCCGCGGGTTAGTATACCCGTACTCCGTATGCCCCCACGTAAACCACAGATGACGGAGCAGGTCTGGGCCAATTGTCTCAATCTGTAACAATTACGGAGCAAAACCGGGCCCAAATGTTACAGAACAAGACAGAGTGGGATTTCCGTCCAGTCCAAACCAAATCTCTCGCTCTTCCTGCAATTTCGAACATGTGGCCTATAATGTTGCTTTGGTTACGCTATATATTGCGCAACCATTTAATACGTCGCCCACCGGGGGCCATTAATTCCCATCGCCTTATTGGCTAGGAAGCAATCAAAGGAGGTATCCGTGGCAGCAGAGACACCTTGCTCGGTCCTCTATAACGATATTCGCTCGTTCGGCGGTCTTAGACATCTCGAGATCGCCCGAATGCTCATCAATGGAAACTCTTATCTCGGCAGTACCCTGCTCGAGAAATGCTCTTCCAACCGCTCGTATCTCACCCGTTACATCGTCCATCGCAAGCCTGACCAGTGCGCGCCCGCCATCTACAGCGACTTTACCGTCACCACGCTCAACCTTTCCGCGGCAATCTGCAGCAAGCTCGGCGGCGGCGAGTCCGCCTATCAGGCAATCGCCGAGCACTATCGCGGCCCGGCCGCCAACGAAATGATGTCGGCTCTCGCCAGCTACAAGCTGGACAGCCGCCTATATGCAAATGCCCTCAATCGCATCGACAACTTTGACGGCAATGCCGTGCGCGAGAAAAGCACGCTTTACCTTATGCTCTTTGTGGCAACGGGGGCGCTCGCTGACCCCATCCAAGGCGTGGCCACCGTCGAGCGCTTTTGCGACAGCAAGACAGGCGGGCACTTTGGCACCACCGAAACTACCGTCGGACGTGGCTTTATGAGCAGCCTGGAGCAGCCGCACACCGTCGCTCCCAACCTCGGTCTGCTCAGAACCCATGCCGACAACTGCGCCGACATGCAAATCCATCCCCTCACACGCGATCCGCGCGGCACCGTGATTGGTTCTTTGCCCAAAACCTCGCCCAGCATCACCGATGTAGGCGCCGACGCCTCGCGCGAGCATCTTCGTATTTGGCTCGAGGGTGAGCACTGGTACGCCCAGGGCCTTGGGTCGACCAACGGCACAGTGCTCGAATCGGGCGCGGGCGACGGCGATATCGTAATCGAGCCGCCGCGCGACCAACGCGAGCCCGGCAAAGTCTATCCCCCGGTGGAAATCGAAAACAGCGACAGGCTCCATCTGGGTCTCTACACGACATTCCTTGTCATTGTGGACTAGCACGGACAGCGATCGGAAGACGGTCGCCGTCCGTCTTTCGTCTTCTACCTTCTGCGTCGTAAACGACAATACTCAGCGGTATACGTGGGCAGTGTGGCTATCATGGTACTTTACAGATATCCACACTGCCCACGTATACGCGCAGCAACCCATGCTAGACAAAGGAACGCCATGGATACTACCGATAGCGCCTATGGCGACAAACTCATCCGTCTTGACACGTTCGACACCGCCGTGGCGGTCGACCCCAGCGCCGAGGACGACGCCAAGCGTCGGTTTATGACGCTTATTCTCCAGACGGCCCACCGCAACAACGGCAACATCGGGCACGTGCTGCGCGCGACCAACACGAGCGGCGAGGTCTTTGCCGTCAAGCTACTCAAGGACAACGCCATCCTTTCCGACCAGACGCCCGACCGCTCCGCCGAGCAATCGGCCGCGCATCTGGCCAACACTGCCGCGCTGTTCGAGGAATACCGTCATCTGTGTACCGTCTCGCACCTGCGCGGATTTCCGCGCGTCTATGGCTACGGATCGTGCGAGGACGACCCGCTTATCCTCATGGAGTGGGTCGAGGGCACCTCACTCAAGCAGGCGCTGCCCCTGCTTCCTCACGACGCCTCGGGCGGGCTGACCACCCAGATGGTCGCCGCCGTCGGAAACGCCGTGCTTCGTGCGCTCTTGATGACCCAAGGCCTTGTGAATCCGGTCGTCCATCGCGACCTGTCGCCTGCCAATATCATGTTCCGCACCACCAGCCGAACGCTCGAGCAGCAGATTGCCGATTGCTCCTTTGACCCCTGCCTCATCGACATGGGCTCCGCGACCATGGCCCTCGGCGACGACACGATCACCCGGCGCGCCGACATCTGGCGTTTTGCCACACCCGCATACGCCGCGCCCGAGATGCTCACGCAGGATATCGAAGGCATCGCGGCCCTTCGCCGGTCGCCGGCAATCGACGTCTATGCGCTTTCGAGCATTCTGTACCAGCTCTATAGCGGTCGCAAACCGTTCGATGTCGAGTCGACGGGTGCCGCGGCAACCGGCTCGTTCTACCTCATAAAGACCAAGACCAAGCCGGCGCCGCTCGAGCCACGCTGCGAGGGCGACAAGGCGCTTGTCCAGATCATCATGAAAGGCATCTCGGTCGAACAGGGCGATCGCCCTACCGAGCAGCAGATGCTCGAGGTGCTCTCGACGTACCTCCCCGCTGCAGAATCAGAGGACCGCGAGGGCGCAGGAGACGAGGCCGCAATTGATATCGATTCTGGCACGCACCTTAAGGTCGACGTCGCCGGCGAGCGCGCACGAGAGATCCTGGAGCAGGCCCGTCACGATGCTATGACCCGCCGCCGCTTTGTCATCGGCGGCGTCGTTGCAGCCGTTGCGGGGCTCGGCGTTATCGGGGCGGCAACCCATGGCTTTGGCATCCCCGACTACCTGGACGGCATCCGCGATTCGCTTGACGACTACACCTGGGATCAGCTGCAGGAGATTTCGCTCAAGATAAAGGCCGCCGAGACCCGTAGCGAGGCACGCGAGATTGCCAAGCGCTACCACCTGCTCGACACTGATGGGCATATCCCCTATCCGTGCACCAAGCGTGTGAAGCTCGCCAACGGGCTGGAGGTCGGCGCGCAGCTTGTGGGCATCCGTCACGATGAGCTTCTGGACGGAACGGGCAAAGCCGGGCTGACGTTTATGTTCGACGCGGGTATTGCCGAGCGCGATGCTGCGACTGAACCGCCGAGCGCCGGCTGGGCAGATTGCGAGCTGCGAGAATGGCTCGACGGCGACGGCCTTAAGCTGCTGCCCAACGAGTTGCGCGCGCTCATCAAGTCTGTCAAAAAGATCTCGAATAACGTTGGCGCCGCCAGAAGCGCTTCGTGTCTGAGCGAGTTGCCCGCAACCCTTTGGCTGCCCGCCATGGTCGAGCTGTGCGGTACGCAACCGCCCGATTCGTTTGCCAAGGACTTTCACTACCTGGCCGACATCTATAACGGCGAGGGCAAGGAGTACCAACTCTTCCGCGAGCTCAAGGTGAGTCCGTATTCCACGAACGAGACGTTGGTTCGCCAGTGGAAGGGCAAGGACACCTGTTGGTGGGAGCGCACGGTGAGCCCCGACACATCGGAGAGCGAAGGCACGCTCTATATGAACCGCGTGGGGCACGACGGCGACGTCTTTACGTACGCAACGCCTGCGGAAAAGCCAAACAAGCTAACCTGTGTGATCCCCGGGTTCTGTATCTAGGCGGCGGGCGTCTTGCCGTGACGGGACCCCTCCCCGTCAATTGTCTCGATCTGTAACACTAACTCGGCAGATACAGGTCTAGATGTTACAGAACGAGACATTTGAGTTGACCGCGGTCGGTCTGTCTCGATCTGTAACAGTTAGAGGTCATATTTGGTGCTAGATGTTACAGAACGAGACATTGAGTTTCCTGCCAACTGTTTGTCTTGATCTGTAACAAATACTCGGTAAAACGGGGCCTAGATGTTACAGATCGAGACGTTAGTTTTCGGCCGATTTCTATGTGTTGGTCTGTAACAGTTAGAGGTCATTTTCCCTGCTAGATGTTACAGATTGAGATGATTGGTTGGGACGGTCCATCAGCCAACCAACTACCCTCATCTGTAGCGAAATGTCATATATTTCTTTCTGTACTGAACACCCCCAGGGGGTATGGGTGTATAGTATCAGCTGGTTAACATTTCCGACACTACGTCACAGAAAGGAGAAGCCATGGCTCAAGATAAATTCGATGTGGGTGGCATGACATGCGCCGCCTGTCAGGCGCACGTGGACCGTGCCGTGAGCAAGCTCGACGGCGTCCAAAGCGTCGCGGTCAACCTGCTCGCCGGTTCCATGATGGTCGACTACGACCCCACGCAGGTCTCCCCCGACGATATCTGCACCGCCGTCGACCGCGCGGGCTACTCGGCCTCGCCCGTCGATGTGGGCACCGGTGCCGCCGGCTCAAACGGCAGTGCGCAAGCCAGGTCCGGCGCCGCCCATATGGAGTCGCCTACCAAAAAGCTGGAGGCCGCCGCCTCCGCCATGCGCACCCGCCTCATCGTCTCGATCGTATTCCTCATCCCACTGTTCTACATAGGCATGGGGCACATGCTTGGCTGGCCGCTACCCGGCATTTTCACCGACCATACCCACAGCATGACGCTCGCGCTCACCGAGCTCGTCCTGCTCATCCCCATCGTCTACGTCAACGACGCGTACTTTATCAACGGGTTTAAATCGCTCGCGCACGGCGCGCCGACCATGGACGCTCTCATCGCCGTCGGCGCCACCGCGTCGATCGCCTGGTCGCTCTACGCCATGTTTATCATGGCCGACCAGCTGGCCGCGGGTCAGGTCCACGAGGCCATGATGACAGGCATGGACAACCTGTATTTTGAGAGTGCGGGCACGATCCTGTCGCTCGTCACCGTGGGCAAATACCTCGAGACACGCAGCAAATCCAAAACCGGCGGCGCTATCGAGGCGCTCATCGACTTGGCACCCAAGACTGCGACCGTCGTTGCCGACGACGGCACCGAAACCACCGTCGACGTCGACAGTATCCTTCCCGGCCAGGTCCTGCGCGTGCGCCCCGGAGAGTCCATCCCCGTCGATGGCGTGGTGCTCGAGGGCAGCTCGGCCGTGGACGAGAGTGCGCTCACCGGCGAGTCTATCCCCGTGGAAAAGACCGCCGGTGCCACCGTCAACGCCGCCACCGTCAACCGCACCGGTTCGTTTACCTTCCGCGCCACGCGGGTGGGTGCCGAGACATCGCTCGCCAAGATTATCCGGCTCGTCGAGGACGCCAACGCCACCAAAGCGCCCATCGCCCGCATGGCCGACAAGGTCGCCGGCGTGTTCGTGCCCGTGGTGTTCGCAATCTCTGCCGCAACTTTTGTGGCATGGATGGTGCTGACCGGAAGCATCAACGAAGCGCTTACCTCCGCCGTCGCCGTGCTGGTGATCAGCTGCCCGTGCGCGCTGGGCCTGGCCACGCCCGTCGCCATTATGGTGGGCACCGGCAAGGGCGCCGAAATGGGCATTCTGTTTAAGAGCGCCGAGGCGCTGGAGAACCTGCGCAGCGTGGGCACCGTGGTGCTCGATAAGACGGGCACGGTCACCCGCGGCAAGCCTGCCGTGACCGATATCGTGGTAGCCACGCGCGCTGACGGCTCGCCCGCCATGAGCGAAAAGGCGCTGCTCAAGCTGGCCGCCGCGCTGGAGCGCTCAAGCGAGCACCCGCTGGCCGAGGCGATTATGGCCGAGTGCGAGACACGCGGGATCGTCGCGCGCATGGTCGAGGACTTTGCCGCCGTGCCCGGACGAGGCGTTACGGCGCGCGAGGGGCAAAACGCCATTGCCGCCGGCAACGTACGCCTGATGAACGAGCTGGGCGTTACCGTGCCCGCGGGTCTTGTCGAGCAATTTGCCGCCGAAGGCAAGACGCCGCTGTTCTTTGCCAAGAACAGCGAGCTTGTCGGTACCATCGCCGTGGCTGACGAGGTCAAAGAAACGAGTGCCGAGGCCATCGCCGCGCTCCGCAAGCTCGGCGTCGACGTGCGCATGCTCACCGGCGACAACTGCGTCACCGCCGAAGCAATCGCCCGCCGCGTGGGCCTCGACCGTGCGCAGGTCATCGCCGACGTCCTCCCCGCCGACAAGGAGCGCCACGTGCGCGAACTGCAGGATGCGGACGGCAAGGTCGCCATGGTGGGCGACGGCATCAACGACTCCCCCGCCCTGGCGCGCGCCGACGTGGGCCTTGCCATCGGCGCAGGCGCCGACATCGCCAAAGAGGGCGCCGACGTGGTACTCATGCGCAGCGACCTCATGGATGTTGCGCGCGCCATCGAGCTTTCGCGCGCCACGATCCGCAACATCAAGCAGGACCTGTTCTGGGCGCTGTTCTACAACGGCATCGGCATTCCGCTGGCGGCAGGCGTGTTCTTCCCCCTCACCGGTTGGCAGCTCTCGCCGATGTTCGGCGCCGCGGCCATGAGCCTGTCGAGCGTGTGCGTCGTAAGCAATGCACTGCGCCTGCGAACCTTTAAGCCCAAGACGGCGCACTGATGCACCCGACCTTGCCCCTCAAACCGTCGCTCGCGTACCCAAGTACGCTTCGCTCCTCTTTCGGGGCAATCTCGGGCACCTCAGTGCACCTTTAAGATGACGCTGTTCACGACTAAACTGTCAGATAATCTCAATCGATAAGGAGTACACCCATGCGATACACAATCAAGACTTCCGGCCTTATGTGCGGCCACTGCGACGCCACCGTCGAGACCGCACTGCTCAACGTGGCCGGCGTGACCGACGCCGACGCCGATCACGAGACCCAGACCGTCCAGGTGGAGTGCGCCAACACCGTGACCGCCGAGCAGCTCGCCGCCGCCGTCGAGGGCGCCGGCGAGAAGTTTCACGCTCTGTCCGTAACCGCCGCGTAACGACCCACGCGCACCCCGACCAGAAACGAGGACCCGCCATGATGGCAGACCATAAATCGGTGACCCGCATGCTCAAGACGGCACGCGGCCAGATCGACGGCATCCTGCGGATGGTCGAGGAGGACCGCTACTGCGTCGATATTTCCACGCAGCTTATGGCCACACAGGCGCTCCTCGCGCGCATTAACGCCGACGTGCTCAAAGCGCATATCGAGGGCTGCGTGACTTCGGCAATCGAATCGGGCGACGAAGACCTCAAAGCCGCCAAGCTCGCCGAAATCGAACGCGTCGTCGACAAGCTCTCCAAGTAATAGGGGCATTGGAGACAGATTTCTTTGCACCGTCTTGGTATTCCGGGGACAGGTATGTTTGCACCACCTTGGTGCAGATTGACCTGTCCCCCTTGCTCTAAATCGGGTATAAAGGCGTGCAGCATATCGAACGAAAGGCAATTTGCATGAATGACTTTATGAAGGGTCGCAATGGTGCCGATGAACTCACCATCGTGATGGGTTTTGCCGGCATCGTCATCGCGATGATCGGATCGATAGCCCGCATCCAGTGGCTCAGCTGGATTGCCATCGCCGTAATCGTGATTGGCGTGCTGCGCGGCCTGTCCAAAAATATCGACGCACGTCACAAGGAGAACGAGACCTTTGTCGCCGCGACTGCAAACGTACCCGGCTTGGGCAAGTTTGTAGCTAGCTTGGGCGGCGGAGCTGCAGCGGCCAACGCCTCGCGCGCAGCCGGTACTAGCAAGGAAGACTTTGAACGTGCCAAGCGCACAGCCAAGAAGATGTGGAAGGGCCGCAAGACCACGGCCTATCTTAAGTGCCCCAACTGCGGCCAGATGCTCTCCGTTCCCAAGGGCAAAGGCAAGATCCGCGTCACCTGCCCCAAGTGCCATGCCAAGATGGAGACGCGCTCATAGCTGCCATACTATGGGACAAATAAAAGCCGAGGCCTCGCACTGGGACCTCGGCTTTTTCTGATTATGACAAAAGGATTGTCCCTTTGTCGCATCGCCATATCGCGCGCTTACGCCACGCCATCGCGGGCAAGCTCCTCGGCCAACGCCTCGGCAGGCATGGCCATAATCGCGTCGAGCTCGGCGTCCACCTCGGGAATACGCT
>CALFDL010000080.1 GCA_937950415.1 uncultured Collinsella sp.
CGAGGGCGAGAAGGCCGCAGCCGCAGCCGCAGCCGCTCGGGATGCTGCGGCGACCGCTGAGTCTGCAACCGCCGCCGACGCGCCCGTCCAGGATGCTACGACTTCCGAGGCCGTTTCTGCCGATGTCGAGCCCGCCGACGTCCGTCCTGGTCGCAGCCATCGTACTGCTGCTAAGCGCACGTCCAAGGCCAAGGCTGCCAAGAAGGGTGCGTCCGAGGATTCTGCTGAGGCGAACGCCGATGCATCGACTGATGCCGTCGAGCCCCCGGACGTCGAACAGCCTGCATCCGAGAAGCCCAAGCGCGGTCGCAAGAAGTCCGTTAAGGCCAAGGCCGCCGAGCAGCAGGCTGATGTCGAAGCGCAGGTTAATTCTGGCGCCGAGACCAATGACACCGCTGCGGCCAATGTTGACACTGCCGCAACCGATGGTGCCGCCCCCGCCGAGGGCGAAGACGGCGCTCGCCCCAACCGTCGCCAGCACAAGCGCAACGAGGAGCGCAACGAGCGCAAGGACGAGCGCAACAACGACCGCCGCAACCGCCAGCGCGATCGCAAGCAACGCAACAAGGAGCGTAATGCCGCTCCCACCGAGCCCACGCTTTCGCGCGAGGAGCTCGCTGCCATGAAGGTCGCCGAACTTCGCGAGAAGGCCAAGGAGTTCGAGATCGAGACGACCGGCAAGAAGAAAGCTGAGCTCGTCGAGGAGATCTACGTCACCGCCGCGAAGGCCGAGGGCTTCCGCGACATCAAGGGCATTCTGCAGATTCGCCCGGACAGCTCCGGCATCATCCACGCCCATGGCTACATGAAGTCCAACGACGACGCCTTCGTGCCTGCCTACCTCATTCGCTCCGCGCGCCTGCGCACGGGCGACGTCATCGAGGGCTCGCTGCGTCCTTCGCGCGGCGGCGACAAGCGCGCCGGCCTCGCCAAGATCACGACCGTCAACGGCATGGATCCTGAGCAGATTCGCAATCGCCCCAAGTTCGGCGACCTCACCCCGGTCTATCCCAACGAGCCGCTGCGCATGGAGCATGGCAAGGATTCCATTACCGGTCGTGCCATCGACATCGTGTCGCCGATCGGCAAGGGTCAGCGTGGCCTGATTGTGTCCCCGCCTAAGGCCGGCAAGACGACGATCCTCAAGAAAATCTGCCAGTCTATCTCGATTAACAACCCCGAGGTGCACCTCATCTGCCTGCTCGTCGACGAGCGCCCCGAAGAGGTCACCGATATGCAGCGTTCCATCAAGGGTGAGGTTGTAGCGTCGACCTTCGATATGCCTGCCGACAACCACACCCGCGTGGCAGAGCTCGTCATCGAGCGCGCCAAGCGCATCGTGGAGCTCGGCGGCGACGTTGTGGTGGTGCTCGACTCCATCACGCGTCTTGCCCGCGCCTACAACTTGGCGGCGCCTGCCTCAGGCCGCATCCTTTCGGGTGGCGTCGATTCGGCGGCCCTGTATCCGCCCAAGCGCTTCCTGGGTGCAGCCCGCAATATCGAGAACGGCGGCTCGCTCACCATCCTGGCTTCTGCCCTCATCGACACCGGTTCCAAGATGGACGAGGTCATTTTCGAGGAGTTCAAGGGCACCGGCAACATGGAGCTTAAGCTCGACCGCGACCTGGCCGACCGCCGCATCTTCCCGGCTATCGACCCCGTTGCCTCCGGTACGCGTAACGAGGACCTGTTGGTCGACGAGCAGATGCGTCCGTTTGTCTTTGGTCTGCGTCGCATTCTTGCCGGCATGAACAACACCGAGCGCGCAGCCGCATCGTTTATCAAGGGTCTCAAGGGCACCAACACCAACCAGGAGTTCCTGGTGCGTTCGGCCAAAAAACACAGCGACTACGAGCAGACGTTCTAGGTTGTCATCCACGCGCTGCGATAGTCATCAATGCGATAAAGGGTCGGGGCTTTGAGCCTCGGCCCTTTTCCATTGCGCCGCTCCGCGCTTATTTTTGACCGTAAGACCGACGAGCAGCAGGTTTCCCGTTTCAATCCGACATCGTCGCTTGCAATCGGCAGGGCGGTTTCGCATAATAACTTTTAAGCTTCGCGACGGAAAACGCAGATGAAACGAACCATATACCGTTGCTTTGGGGCATAGCCCCGCTTCATCTTCTCTCGCGCAGCCAACTGAATGATGCGATTTGGGTGCTGGAAGATGGGGAGAGCTCATGGCTTCTTCTGATGCAACACAACGAGCAGTCCTTGCCGGACTTTCGTGCGGGATCGGCCTTGCCGCTCCCGTGGTTATGTATGTCGCGACGCTGCCGTTTTCGTCGGTGAACGAGACGGTCGTGGCGGGTGCGGTTCCCTTCGCCGTGGGCGCGGTGGCGGGCGTGGGCATCTATGCCGCCTCGCTGGGTATCTCCGAGTATCGTGAGCAGCGTGAAGAGCGTCTGTTCCAGCCCGATGCCATGGGCGGTGCCGCCAATCTCAATCAGCATCAAAGCGAGTTCAAGACCGCCTCGATTCCAGCTCAGCAGCAGGATGCGACTCCTTACGCTGCGACTTCTGCTTCTCAGGCTCAGGCGGAGCAGTCTACCTCGGCATTCCTTTCCGGCCTGACTGGTGCGTTCCAGCGCCGTCATGCCGATGATGGTGTCCCTACCATCGCTCGAGCCGCAGATGCTATGGACGAGGCCGAGGCTTGGTCCATGATCGACAGCATGCTCGACGACGATTCGCCGGTTAGCTGCGACCCTGCGCGCTCGCGCGACGTCTATCAAGTCGCCATCGACGAGCTCACCAACGGCGGGCAGACCGGCTCCTTCAATCGTGACGACATCGCCGCCGCGGCGCGTGCCGTATCGGGCTCCCAGGCCGCCCCTGCGGGCAGCACGGCGGCTTTCGTGGCACTCGTTGCCAACGCGGCATCCAATAACGCCTACAGCGCTACCTCGGCGGACGCGAACGCTTCTGCCGATAATTCGTACGTTGATGAAGCCATGGCCGCGGACGAGGAGGCCGTTGCCGCCCGCCGTGCCGCCGAAAGCTCGCTTTGGGGCGCTCCTGCCCAGCAGCAGGCGGCTGAGGCTGCGCCGTACAACGCAAACCTCGCCAGCATGCCTATCATTTCCGGTGCCGCGGACATCGATCTCGATGACCTCGATGAGCCTGCAGCCATCACCGCATCGATTGATGCCCAAGATCGCATCGACACCGGCGACCTTCCGGATGCCTCGCTCGAGGTTGATGTCCCCATGGCCGATTACTCGGGCCACGAGGACATGTGGGCCGCCGCCACCGCGATTCTGGATGAGATTGACGAGCCTGCTCCTGTTGCAGCCCCCGCTCCCGTCGCTGCCCCTCAGCCTGCTGCCCCCGCCTATGTCGGCCGTCACAGCGCTGTGTTCCCCGAGGATACCGCCCGTATCTCGCGCGAGGGCATCGAGCGGGCCGAGGCTATTGCCGCCGGCATTATGGAAAATCGTCGTCACGAGCGCGTCAATCAGATCCTCGAGGAAGAGATCGAGCGCCTGCAGTCCTCTACCGCCAAGCGTACGGGCCGTGCCTATCTGAGCGTTATCGAGGGCGGTACCGCCAGCTTCGCGCCGCTCCGCGCGGAGGCATAACTTCTGCATGGTTAAGATCAATCGAAAATGGGCGGTCGTGACCTGCCTGATGGCGCTCTTGATCTGGGGCAATTCGCTGGTTCCCGGCTCGGGGTCGGGCTCGCTGAGCCTAACGGTCATGGAAGCTATCCGCGGTTTCCTGCACGGTGTGGGACTTCCATATGCATGGGTGACCAACTTTGTTGTTCGCAAATGCGCGCATTTTACCGAGTATATGGTGCTCGGCATCCTGGCAACGCATGCCTTTGATTATGAGGGGCGGCGCACCTTTGACGTGCTGCTGCCCACGGCGGTGTTCCTGCTGCTGATTCCCTCGATCGACGAGACGATTCAGCTCTTTGTACCGGGACGCGCCGGCATGATCACCGATGTGATGATCGACTGCTGTGGAGCGGCAACGGGCGTTGTGCTCCGATATCTCTTACGGCCGCTGATGCGCGCCAAAAAAGCCGCCTAGGACGTATTGTTTGGTCCTAGGCGGCCTTTTTTATTTGAGGGCTTATATGAGGCGTGGTGGCGTCGTTCCGTAGGTCGGATTTGCCGGGCGCGCCACGCCCTGTGGGTGCGTCTGCTACTGAAGCGCCTGAGCGCCCAGGGCCAAGCAGCCCATAATGCCCTGTTTGCCCTCGAGGCTGTTGTTGACGATATAGCTATCGATGTCGGCCATCTCGGGCGTGACGATGTAGCCGTTGAGCATCTCGGCGCACTTCTTGCGCGCGAGCGGCACGATGGGGGTGTGGTCGGCCACGCCGCCACCGATGACGATCTTCTGTGGTGCGTAGCACAGGATGTAGGTCATGAGCGCCTGCGCCAGATAGCCGGCGAGCAGGTCCATGGCCTCCGGGTCATCGGCCATCTCTCCGGCGCTCTTGCCACCCCAGCGCTTTTTGACGCCGGGACCGGCGATAAGGCCCTCGAGGCAGTTGTCGTGGAAGGGGCAGCCGCTGTGCTCGCCAATGGTGTCGCGCGGGTCGCGAGTGACCAGGATGTGGCCGGCCTCGGGATGCATCATGCCGTGCACGAGCTTACCGCCCGAGAGCACGCCGGCGCCTACGCCGGTGCCGATGGTCAGATACACAACGTCAGTGAGGCCCTGGGCGCAACCAAAGGTGACCTCGCCCAGGCAGGCGACGTTGACGTCGGTGTCGTAGCCGCAGGGGATATTGAGCTCGTTTTGGATAGTGCCCAGCAGGTCAAAGTAGCGCCATGCCGTTTTGGGCGTCTCCAGGATCTTGCCGTATTGGGACGAGGCAGGGTTGACTGCGGTGGGGCCAAAGGCGCCGATGCCCAGCGCGGCGATGCCCTTGTTCGCAAACCATGCGTTGACGGCCTCGACGGTCTCCTGCGGGGTCGTGGTCGCGATCTGCTCGCGCTCCAGGACCGTACCGTCCGCATAGCCCGTGGCGCAAACCATCTTGGTGCCGCCGGCCTCGAGCGCTCCGATAAGCTGCTGCTCTGCCATAGTATTCCTCTCTGGACGAGTTGCTCCTTCTCTAAAGTATAGCGCTCTAAAAAATGAATGAGGTCGCTATAAAAAGAAACCTCGTGGCCCAACGGGTTCACGAGGTTTCTTTAGTGCCTTTAGTTATTGGCCGTCCTTACCCGCGCGGCTCGATTTTATCACGCAGGGACTTAAGGTTCTCCAATGCCGCGTTGAGCGTCTCGTCACGCTTGGCAAAGTGGAAGCGGATGAGGTGGTTGACGGGCTCGCGGAAGAAGCTGGAGCCCGGAACGGCGCCCACGCCCACCTTGGAGGCCAAATCCTCGCAGAAGTCGAGGTCGCTGTCATAGCCAAACTCCGAGATATCCATCATCACGTAGTAGGCGCCCTGCGGTACGTTGTGCGTGAGGCCGATGCTGTCGAGTCCCTGGCAGAACAGGTCGCGCTTGGCGGTATAGAGGTCGAGGACCTCCCGGTAATAGCTATCGTCGAAATTGAGGGCGGTGACGACGGCTTCCTGCAGAGGAGCGGCGGCACCCACGGTGAGGAAGTCGTGGACCTTCTTGATGCGCTCGGTGATTTCGGCTGGAGCGATGGTGTAGCCCAGGCGCCAGCCGGTGATGGAGTATGTCTTGGACAGCGAGCTACAGCTGATGGTTCGCTCGAACATGTCGGGCAGCGTGGCCATGTACACGTGCTCGTGGGGCGCGTAGACGATGTGCTCGTAGACCTCGTCGGTGATGCAGTAGGCGTCATACTTTTTGCACAGGTCGGCGATAAGGGTGAGCTCCTCGCGGGTAAAGACCTTGCCGCAGGGGTTGGACGGGTTGCACAGGACAATGGCCTTGGGATCGTTGTCGCGGAAGGCCGCCTCCAGGACCTCACGGTCAAAGTCAAAGGTGGGCGGGTTGAGCGGCACATAGATGGGCTCGGCACCCGAAAGGATTGTGTCGGCGCCGTAGTTCTCGTAGAACGGCGAAAAAATGACGACCTTGTCGCCGGGGTTCGTGACCGTCATCATGGCGGCCATCATGGCCTCGGTGGAGCCGCAGGTGACTACGATATTCTCGTTGGGGTTCACCGGCATGCCCATAAAGTGCTCCTGTTTGGCGGCGAGCGCCTCGCGCATGGCCTGGGAGCCCCAGGTGATGGAGTACTGGTGATAGAGCGGCTTGGGGTCGCTGGCGATGGTGCTCAGGCTATCGAGCAGCTGCGCCGGGGGATCGAAGTCGGGGAAGCCCTGCGACAGGTTGACGGCGCCATACTTGTTGGAGATGCGCGTCATGCGGCGGATGACGGAATCGGTAAACGTTGCCGTGCGGTTGGAGAGTTCTTTCATGCCGGTCCTTTCGAGCATTTGCAGTGGGGCAAGTTTACTCCTATGAAACCGGTGGGATTTGCTCGAAATGGTCTCGAAAAACTCTTTTCAAAATTCTTGAAAATTGGGGCTTGCATCGCGTGGCGTTCCTTGCAATAATAGTCGAGCGCGAAGCGCACAGGACACGGTGGGTGTAGCTCAGTTGGCTAGAGCGACGGGTTGTGGTCCCGTAGGTCGAGGGTTCGAGTCCCTTTACCCACCCCAGTTCTTGCTTCGTGTTGATATCGGGTCGTTAGCTCAGTTGGTAGAGCAGGGGACTCTTAATCCCAAGGTCCAGGGTTCGACCCCCTGACGGCCCACCACACGATATCTCCTCTAAAGTCCGCCACAACGGACTTTAGCTTTGGGTCGTTAGCTCAGTTGGTAGAGCAGGGGACTCTTAATCCCAAGGTCCAGGGTTCGACCCCCTGACGGCCCACCACACGATATCTCCTCTAAAGTCCGCCACAACGGACTTTAGCTTTGGGTCGTTAGCTCAGTTGGTAGAGCAGGGGACTCTTAATCCCAAGGTCCAGGGTT